>CAIPNE010000180.1 GCA_903866355.1 uncultured Gammaproteobacteria bacterium | reverse complement strand
CGACCCAACACCGTCGTTGGCCGGATAAAGCTATCCGCGCGAAAACCTGTGGCAATAACCAGCACATCGAGTTCGCGCAATTCGCCCTCACTGGTGCGCACGCCGCGCGGTTCAACGCCCTCAATACCCGCGGTAATAAGGTGGGCGTTCGGGTGCTGAATCGCGGTATAAAAATCTGAGGAGAAGATGAGTCGCTTGCAGCCAGCCCGGTAGTTGGGCCGCAGTTGCTCGCGCAGGACGGGATCGAGAACCTGAGTTTCCAGATTGGCCAAACATGCGTCTTCTAGTTGCTTCATTTCGGCGGATTCCGAGTCGATCACCGCGTTGGAGAAAAGCTGAAAATAGCCATTCACCTCCACTTTTAACGCGGCTAATTTCTCCGGATTAGAGGCGAATTCGGCTTTGTCAGCCTCGCTATAGGGCTGGTTCTCAATCGGCATGATCCACTGCGCCGTGCGCTGGAATAAATCGTAGCGCGCGACCCGCGACGCCAAGGCAGAGGTGATCTGGATAGCCGTTGATCCGGTGCCGACCACCCCCACTCGCTGGCCCTCCAACGGCACGCTGTGGTCCCAAGCGGCACTGTGGAAACATGCCCCAGCGAAGGTCTCAAGCCCGGGAATGTCGGCCATGAGCGGATGATGCAGCACGCCGGTTGCGGCGATGACAAAATCAGCCACGTCCTCGCGACCCTGCGAGGTGCGCAGATGCCAACGGCCCGCCTTGAACTCGCAGTGCGGCACCGACTCATTAAAACGAATGCTCTGCATTACTGCGTATTTCTGCGCAATCCGTTCAAAGTAAGCATGGATTTCTGGGCCGGGCGCGAAGGTCTGGCTCCAACTGGGGTTGGGCTCGAACGAATAGGTATACAGGTGCGCCGGCACATCACACGCAATCCCGGGATAAGTGTTATCACGCCAAGTACCGCCCACGCGGTCGGACTTCTCGTAGATAACAAAATCGTCATAACCCGCTTCGCGCAGCTTGATGGCGGTGAGAATACCGGCCATGCCGGCACCGATAATGACGATGCGCGGATTGACACGCGGCGGCTGGGAGTTGGTCATCTGGGTTCTCCTGCGCCTTCACGCAGCACTGAAGGCGAGCGTTGTTTCGTGATTGCAGCAACTGGGGGACGCTCGTTATGACAAAGCCGGTGCGCCCTTAGTAGATAAGAGTAATCCAATGTCGGCCTGAAACTGAAGCGCACGCGCGTCCACCGCGGGTGGTGGCCCGTCGACGTCCCTCTCCACGATCTCGCGCACGCGGGGATAGTTGCCCACTCGACCAGCGCGCAGGGAATCAGCCAAGGCAGGCCTTGTCGCGTGCTTTGTGCTCGACCGAACGGTCTCGCATGAGGCCCGCCCAGCGTCGTGGTGCCGGTGAGCACAGAGCGGTAGTGACAGCGGCGACTTGGCCACCAACGGCGGCGTAACCGCGAGCGCCGTTCCCACAGGCGCGGCGATGCGACCGGCCGGCGCCTGACTAAGGGGGGAAAAATCACGCTGCAGCGGCGTCTGATCAACCGGTTTCGCTTGCTGTTGGTGGGCCTGCTTGCCAAGCTTGGTTACCCGGTCATTCAGCCCCCGAACCACCTCGCCCCAAAGGCCGCCACGCGCCGCGTGACGCCGGGGTCCGGCCAGCGCCAGTGCCACGGGTTTTGATTTTCTAACGACTGCCAGCAGAGGGTTTTGTGATGTCCCTGAGAGATATTTTCGACTTGCCCCTGAGCGCCGCGGATGCCGCCGCGGTAACCCACTACAACCGCGCCACCAATAAGCTCCTGACGCTCAACAATGATCCCCTGGAAGAGGTGACAGCGGCGCTGGCGCTCGACCCCAGCCTGGTGATGGGTCAGGTCTTGCGTGGCTTGTTGTATGCCTTGAGCACGGAGAAATCGCAACTCCCCGAGGCACGGGCCGCACTCGTGGCGGGACAAGCCCTCGCGGCCGGCGCGAACGCGCGCGAACAGGCTCATTTGGCGGCGCTAACCGCGTGGGTCGAAGGCCGGCTACAGGCTGCATCGGCGCATTGGGAGAGCATCTTGGTGGCCCATCCCAATGATGGTCTGGCCATGTTCGCCGCTCATCAGGGTGACTTTTTCTTGGGTCAAACCAGCGAACTACGCGACCGGGTTGCACGGCGTCTCCCGCAGATCGAACCGGACAGTCCTCTGGCGGGCTACTACTTGGGCAGGCTGGCCTTCGGTTATGAGGAAATGGGCGACTACGCTCGCGCCGAAGACGCCGGCCGGCGTGCGCTGGCGAGCGACCGGCGAAATACTTGGGCGTTGCACGCGGTGGCCCATGTGATGGAAATGCAGCACCGCTTGGATGAGGGCATTGAGTGGCTGGTCACGCGGGCCCCCGAGTGGTCCAAGGACAGCTTCTTTGCCGTGCACAATTGGTGGCATCTCGCGCTTTTTTATCTCGAGCGCGAACAGTGGGATGCGGCGCTGGCCCTGTACGACGAACACATCCGGGGTACCGATTCCTCCGTTGTGCTGGATCTCATCGATGCCAGCGCACTGCTCTGGCGGCTGCGCTTACAGGGGGTCGACGTGGGCGATCGCTGGCAGCAACTCGCCGCCATTTGGCTGGCGCGCGAGGAGGCTGGCTGGTATGCCTTTAATGATGTGCACGCCATGTTGGCCTACGCTGGCGCGGGTCTGGAGGAGCCGGCCACGGCCCTGCTGGCGCACTTAGAGCGCACCGCGCTAGGGGTTGGGGATAACGCGACCATGACCCGCGAGGTGGGGCTGCCATTGGCGCGCGCGTTGTGGGCCTGCGCGGAAGATCGCCACGCCGAGGCGGTGACGTTGTTGTTGCCGGTCAAAGCCATCAGCGTGCGCGCCGGGGGATCGCACGCGCAGCGCGACCTCGTATCCCAGACCCTCCTCAGCGCCGCGGAACACGCTGGCCAGCGCGCGCTCGCCAGGGCCCTGCTCAATGAGCGGCTGGCGCTCAAGCCGCAATCTCAACTCAACCGGGCTTGGCGCGCACGCGTCGGCGCCTAACCCCGCCCCGTAGCTGTCCCAGTTCACCCGCCCGGGTGGGCTGGCGGGTGCCGCAAACTCCGATGCGCGGATTTACGTGCGGTGGGTGTCCCAGATTCCCCTGCATGCGGTGGGTGTCCCAGATTCCCTCTCATATTCCGCCCGCCCGGGTGGGCTGGCGGGTGCCGCAAACTCCGATGCGCGGATTTACGTGCGGTGGGTGTCCCAGATTCCCTCTGCGGTGGGTGTCCCAGATTCCCTCTGCGCCGCCCGCCGATTTTCCCGCGCCAATGGTTCCGCCCCTTCAGGGCGGGAAAATCATTCGGGCATCCAACCCAGGGCGTTGCCCTGGGCTATCACATCGCGCCCTTTCAGGGCGGCCCTAACTCGCAGGGGTGTCCGCAACTCCCCGCCCCAATACCGGATCCGTCAGGGCGGGGGCCTTCGGTCATCTTCCTGTCACGTTCCGGGCTGACCCTACATTCCTAAACTATCGAACTCACCGCCAAGCTCGCACCGAGGAAACCCGATGGCTCGCTCAATTTTTGGTCTGGCACTGGCCGCGTTGGCCACCCTGAGCCTGCCCGCGCAAGCGGCGTCGGTTAGCGCTAACTATAAGCTTGCGCCCAGCCATGCTGGCGATGAAGACCTCGTGACCGCCTTCGATTTTTATGACTTGGCCGTAGGCGCCTCCGTGATTAAAGCGGTCGCCGGCAATACGGGGACCGCGACGGCGCCTGTGGTGGGTGACAAATTCACCGGCTATTTTCAGTCCTATGTGGCCGGCCACCAACTCGGTGGCGCTACCCAATCGGCTCCCAACTTGAATACCTTGGGCAGCGGTACCGGCTACGAATTAACCCTAGTCGCCCAGTTCAATGAAGAAATAACCGCGGTGAACGCGTTTAATTTCACCTCCACCATTAGCGGCGGTAGCGCCTCACTGTATTTCGACACCACCCCCGACCATAATTTTCTGACCGACTCCGGCTTCACCGATGGCGATGTTCTGCTCACCGGCACTATCAGCACTGGCGGCGGGGTCTCGGTACCACAGTTCTTTGCCGGCTTCGCGCAGATAGACCTGCTGGTAAGCTCGCTCGCGCCTAACATTTTCACGCCCGGGATCACCGGCGTAAACGGCGTGTTTTCGCTGGATTTACGTAGCACCGCGGTCAATGGGGTGACTTCTGTGCGCGGTCAGTTGCCGGGATCCGGCGGCTTAATCTTGGGTTCGGATGGCGCCCTTACGCTGCGCGCCACACCCGCACCGATTCCCCTACCCGCCGCCGCGTGGCTGTTGGGCAGCGCCCTCAGCGTGCTGCCCGTCTTGCGTCGGCGACGCGTCTCACCCTCGCTCGCCACGCGCTGAGGCGCCAGTTCGTCACCCGTCCCTCGCCGTCGAGGCGAGTGGCGGATACGACCGGCCCACACGGCCATGGTTCTGCCACCGGCAGGCCGGCACTTCAGGTCACGAGGGGAGATTCCTCGTTCAATAAAATGCCCCAACTGACAAGGATTGCCGCGGCCCATAGCACGCCACGGCAGGCGGTCGCGCTCGTTTCGATTTAAGGGCAAATAGAGGACGATCGGCGCCTACCGCTACCGCAACGCTGGCGCGCCGCCGGCTGGGACCAAACGCTCTGTTGAAACAGGTTATTTTTAAAGCCGACGACTTCGGGCTGTCACCGGCGGTCAATGGCGCCATTGAACTGGCTCACCGCGAAGGGGTGCTGGATGGGGCGAGCCTGATGGTTGGGGCGCGGTTCGCGGCCGACGCCGTGGCGCGCGCGCACCGTCTGCCCTCGCTGCGGATCGGTTTGCATTTGGTCGTGGTGGCGGGCCGGCCCGTATTGCCGGCGAGTGCGGTGCCCGCGTTGGTGGACGCTACCGGAGAGTTCAGCCAGCGCTTGGCGCGCGCGGGGTTTCGGTATTTTTTTCTACCCGCAGCGCGACGTCAGTTGGCAGCTGAAATCCGCGCGCAGTTCGAGGCTTTTCGTGCCACGGGACTGCCGCTAGACCACCTCGACGCCCATCATCATCTCCACCTGCATCCAACCGTTCTGGGCTTGCTCATCCGCATCGGCCGCGATTACGGCCTGCGGGCGGTCCGCGTGCCGCACGAGCCGCCGGGGTTGGCGCTGCTCGCCAACGAGCCGGGGCGTTGGGGACGTTGGCTGAGCGCCCTGCTGCTGGCGCCGTGGATAGCGTTGGTCAAGTATCGACTGCACCGTGCGGGCCTGCGCACTACCGACCGCGTCGTTGGACTCCACGACACCGGACGCATGACCACCACTCGGCTCCGCAAAGTACTGCAGGCGCTACCGGCCGGCAGCACGGAGATTTTTTGCCATCCCGCGCTCAGCGACGCCGAAGGGCCGTGGCCACTGGCGGTGGCGGCGAGCCGCGCAGAACTCGACGCCTTACTCGACCCCACAGTACGCGCGCTACTCACCTCCTTGCGCATTACCCACGGCGGATTCTGCGATTTACCCCACCCCAAGACCTAGCACCCTGCGGCGGATCCTGCGGGGACTGCTGCGCATCTCGGCGCTGCTGGGTGTGATCTTGCTCGGCTATCTCCTCTGGCGGCACGGCGCAGGGGTGGGGCGCGCGCTCGGTGCAGTGGGCTGGCTGCTGGTGCCCATTGTGTTGATTCACGTAGGACAACTCTGGCTCTCGGGGGCCGCGTGGCATGCGGTGGCGATCACCGCCGAGCCGCTGCCTTGCGCAACCTACGTGTGGACTCGCTGGATTCGTGAGGCGGTAGGCGGCCTGCTCCCGATGGCGCAAATTGGCGGCGAAGTGGTGGGCGGGCGGCTGCTCGTTCTGGCGGGAGCCTCTCCCGCGGAAGCCGCCGCCAGCACCACGGTCGACCTCACCCTCGAAGCCTTGACGCTGGTGGTGTTTATTGCGCTGGGCGTCGGTTGCGCGTGGCTCACCGGTAGCGCGCCAGGCTTGATTGGCTACACGCTGTTGGGGCTCTGCGTACTGGGGCCGGCGGTGTTGGCGCTATGGATGCTCCAAAGGCTGCGCGTTGAGGGGCGAGTGGTGCCATGGTGCGCGCGGCTCACACGTCGCTGGCCGCGCTTACGCGTGCAGGGTTTAGAGGATTTCTGCCACGCCATCCAAGCCAGTCACCGCCGTTCGGGCGCGCTTGCGCGCGGCTTTGCCTACCACTTATTGGGCTGGTTGGGCGGGGTGATTGAAATCTACGTCATGGCGCAAGCCATTGGGTTGCCCATTTTGCTGGAACAAGCGTTGATCATCGAAAGTCTGGGACAGGCCATCCGTAGCGCGGCATTTTTTGTGCCCGCCGGACTGGGCGTACAAGAGGGCAGCCTGCTGTTGCTCGCGGCCGCACTCGGCCTGCCGGCCGCCACCGGGTTGTCGCTGTCGCTTGTGAAACGCCTACGCGAAGTGGTGCTGGGATTGCCCGCCCTGCTCGTCTGGCAGCTGATTGAAAGCGGGCGCTGGGCACGCTTTAGATACCGCGCCGCCACACCGCCTAGCGCGTGATTCGCGTGGCTGTGCCGGCGCAGCATCCGATCATCCTCAGCACGCCGAACCACGGCAAGGAACCCACGATGCACGCCAAAGCTGACGCTTTTACCAACCCGCGCTAGCCGCGTTTTAGGCTCCTGAACGGCGTTGCGGAGCGGCGCGACGCCCCGGCAATATCCGCGGATTAGCGCAGGGTTGAAGTCCGGCGCCAGGGGTTTTTCGCTCGGCGGTGGGCGAGGGCGATGACCATCGTGGCCATGTAGCGCCGGCCAAATTCCAGGCCCATGGCCGCGCGCCGGTGCCCCAACAGAGGCAGGCGCAAAACCAGCCTCCCCGCCTCAAGACCGGGTCAAAGCTCAACGCTTAAAAATGCGACACCCGCGCCGCAGAGATAACCGCTGCAAAATCCCTTAAGAACACCCTGAACTTTCTGCTGGCCGAGGGCCAGCACGACCCTCACAGCCCAGGTGGCGGAGCTGTCATCAAATAATCCAATTGAACGGGCTTATTACATTTTGTCTAGATGGCTTACGGTGTGAGAAGGTAGCACCGCCGATCGCTGCGGGTTCTTTGCGTCAATTGATCTCGCTATCCCGGCATCGAGGATGGGCTGATTTAAATCAAACGCGCGGTTAACCTTTCACCACATCATTCAGGCGCCTAGCGCAGGTTGGCCGCGGCGCGCTGGCCCCCACGCGGTGTCGTTGCAACCCGAGATCTACGATGCATTTCCTGTTAGTCCTGTATTTATGCGCCGCCAGCGCTTATGTGCTGTTCGCGGTCGCGTGTTTGGCCGGGCAACGACCTCCCCGGGTCGCGCCGGCCGGCCCACGCCCACCCATTACGGTGCTCAAGCCGCTGCATGGTGAGGAGCTCGATCTATACGCCAACCTGTTGTCATTTTGTCAGCAGGACTATCCGCATTTCCAAGTCATTTTTGGGGTGGCCAGCGCGCACGATGCGGCGGCCAGCATCGCCCGACAGGTCATCGCCGCCTGTCCAGGGGTCGACGCGAGCCTCGTGATCAACGACCGATTAATCGGCAGCAATCGCAAAGTTAGCAACGTGGCGAACTGCCACGAATTCTCCAAGCACGACCTGCTGGTCATCGCTGACAGCGACATGCGGGCCCCGACGGATTATCTACAGCACGTCGCGAACACCTTTGCCGATGCCAGCGTAATGGCCGGCACCTGCCTGTATCGGGGTCGTGCGGTCGGCGGGCTAGCCTCTTCGCTGGGCGCGGCTTTCATCAACGAATGGTTTCTGCCTTCCGTGCTGGTCGCGATGAAACTCCGGCCGCTGCATTTTTGCTTTGGCGCCACCATGGCCATCCGTCGCGACACCTTGCAGGCGCTCGGCGGCTTCGAGCGGCTGGCGAACGAACTCGCGGATGACTTCCGCTTGGGTGATTGGGTGGCCGCCGAATATGGCCGGGTGGCGTTGATCCCTTGCTTGGTTGAAAACACCGTACATGAGCGCTCACTTCGCACATTACTCCTGCATGAACTGCGCTGGGCACGCACGGTAAGGTCCGTGCAGCCCCTCGGCTACGCCCTGTCCTTCCTGACCTACTGCATGCCCGCCGCGCTAGCCCTCGCCGCCAACATCGGCAGCACCCAGCCCCTACTCGGTGTGACGGTGGTGCTGTGGGCCGTGGGTTTGCGCGCCCTAACCCACAAGGTGGTGCGAATTTGCATTGCCCCCGCGCAGCCCTCGGCTTACTGGCTCAGCGTGCTGCGCGATATCCTGTGCTTTGGCGTGTGGGCCATGAGCTTTTTCGGGCGCGACGTCGAATGGCAGGGTTATGCCTACACCGTGACCCAGCAAGGTCAGCTAAATTTGAAAGGAATCGTCGAGCGCACATGAAAACCCTCTTCCTCAATCCGCCCTCCTTCGAAGGCTTTGATGGCGGCGCAGGTTCGCGCTATCAGGCGCGGCGTGAAATTCGCTCCTTCTGGTACCCCACGTGGTTGGCCCAGCCCGCCGCCATGGTGCCCAACAGCCGGTTAGTGGATGCCCCAGCGAATGGCCTGTCGGTGGAGAGCGTGGTGGCGTTGGCACCGGACTACGAACTGTGTGTCATGCATACCAGCACCCCCTCGTTTGATAACGATATCAAAATTGCCGAAGCGCTCAAGGCGGCTAATCCCAAGCTTGTCATCGGCTTAGTGGGTGCCCATGTCGCGGTGAATCCCGACCCCAGCATTCGCGCCGCAACCGCCTGCGATTTCGTCGCCAATGGGGAGTTTGACTACACCATTCAGGAAATCGCCGCCGGGCGGCCGCTGGCGGAAGTCGCCGGCATTACCTATCGCGACGGCGAGCGCTACGTGCGCACCGCCGATCGCCCGGTGATTGAAGACATGGACGCACTGCCTTCGGTCATCGACATCTACCGGCGCGACCTGGTGATTGAAGACTATTTCATCGGCTACCTGCAGCACCCTTATCTGTCGTTCTATACGGGCCGTGGCTGCAAGTCGCGCTGCACTTTCTGCCTGTGGCCACAGACCATTGCCGGGCACCGTTATCGCACGCGCAGCCCGGCGGTGGTGGCCGAGGAAGTCCGCCAAGCGCAGGCCTACTTTCCACAGGTGAAGGAATTTTTCTTCGACGACGATACCTTCACCGACGACCTGCCACGCGTGGCAGAAACTGCCCGCCTGCTGGGCAAACTGGGGGTGACGTGGTCGTGCAACGCCAAGGCTAACGTGCCCTACGAAACCCTGAAAATCATGAAAGAAAACGGGCTGCGCCTGTTGCTAGTGGGCTACGAGAGTGGCAATCGACAAATTCTGCTGAACATCAAAAAAGGCGTGAGCACCGACATGGCGCGCCGCTTCACCGCCGATTGTCATCGGCTGGGCATTACGATTCATGGCACTTTTATCGTGGGTCTGCCGGGCGAAACCAAGGAGACGATCGAAGAAACCATCCGCTATGCGCGCGATATCAACCCGCACACGATCCAAGTCTCGCTGGCCGCAGCCTACCCGGGCACCAGCCTGTATGCCCAAGCGCAGAGCAACCACTGGTTGCGACGGCCAGCCGGCGACGTCGTGGCCGACAACGGTTTGCAAATAAGCTCGCTGGAATACCCGCATCTGTCACACGCGGAAATCTTTGAGTCGCTCGCTACTTTCTATAAACGCTTTTATTTTCGGCCGCGGAAAATTGGCGAAATTACCTGGGAGATGCTCAAGAGCTGGACCCTGCTGAAACGCCGGCTGCGCGAAGGCGTGGAGTTCTTCCAGTTCCTCAGCCAGCGCAACGCCGGGGGTTAAGCGGGGGCGTCAGTCACCGCGAATCAACGCGATAAGATCCTCGGTGGCGGGTAACAGTGCGCTATCACCGTCTGCCAGAATGCTGTCGGCGAGGGCGCGCTTATCGTGGTGCAAATCCACGATGCGCTCCTCGATGGTGCCCCGGCTCACCATGCGATAGACGGTCACCGGACGCAATTGGCCCATCCGATGGGCGCGGCCCATGGCTTGGTCTTCGGCGGCAGGGTTCCACCACGGATCGGTAATCACGACGTAGTCGGCCGCCGTGAGATTCAGTCCAAAGCCGCCGGCCTTGAGGCTGATCAGAAAAAGTTCGCCCTCGCCCGCCTGAAACGCTGCCACGCGCTTGGTGCGTTCGGCGGCAGGTGTGGCGCCATCCAAGTACTGGTAGCGAATGCCAGCGGCGTCCAGCGGCGCGCGCAGAATGCGGAGAAAATCCACAAACTGGCTGAAAACCAGCGCTTTATGGCCGTTGGCGGTCAGTTCTGCGGCCAGTTCTGCAAACGCCCTAACCTTAGCACCGACCCCCTCGTAGGCCGGCGTGCCCAAACGGGGATCGCAAGCGGCGCGGCGCAGCTTGGTGAGTTGGGCAAGGATATTGAAGCGTGCCTGACCGCCAGCTGAGCCACCGGGTTGCTCCGCCAGCGCGCTGATTTCGCGCGCGGCTTGCCGCCGTAGCGCCTCGTAATGCGCGGCCTCTTCGGCTTCCGGCACCACGCTGAGCAGCAGCTCCACCCGGGGTGGCAAATCTTCCAGCACTTGGGCTTTAGTCCGGCGCAAAACAAACGGACCGATCAGCCGTTTCAGAACATGTTGCGCCTCTCGATCACGGTTGCGCTCGATCGGTCCGGCGAAACGCTCGTTAAAGCGGCCGATCGTGCCCAGCAATCCGGGATTGACGAAACACATGATCGACCACAGCTCGGTCAACCGGTTCTCGACCGGGGTGCCGGACAAAGCCAGCCGAAAATCTGCGGTTAAATCGAACACCGCCTGCGAGCGCTTAGCAGTGGCATTTTTGATGGCCTGGGCTTCATCGGCGATGAGCGTGTGCCATTCCCGCGCGCCAAAGCGGGCCTGTCCGAGTTGCAGCAGGGTGTAGGAGACGACAATCACATCCTGCGGGCCGGCCTCAGCGACCCATTGCGCCTGCTCGGCGTCGCTGGCCTCGCTGTAAATCCGCACTTGGAGGCTGGGCGCGAAACGCAGCGCTTCCGCCAGCCAGTTGCCGCACACCGAAGTCGGCGCGATGACCAAGGCGGCACCACCGCTGGCACGCGCCAGTAATACCGCCAACGCTTGCACGGTTTTACCCAAACCCATGTCGTCGGCCAAACAGCCGCCCATACCGGCGGAAGCTAGGCGCATGGCCCACTGGTAGCCTTCTTCTTGATAGGGCCGTAATTCGGCCTGTAGGGATTTGGGCAAAACTGGCGTGAGCAAGCGGGCCGCGCTGAGTCGCTCGATGGCGAGGCGAAAGTCCGTCCCCGGCTCTACCGCCGTGCCGTCCAGAATTTCATCCAGCCACACGGCGGCGATTTGCGGCACTTTATGGCCTTGCTTATCGGACTCGGTCACCGCGGCGAGGTCGCGCAATTTTTGCTTGAGCGAGCGGGTCAGCGCGGCATACACACCGCCGCCCATCGGCACGAATCGGCTTTTGCTATGGCCGGCGGCCAGCAAGGTTTCGAGGTGCATGACCAGCCCGGCATCGAGCTCAATTTGGGCGTCTACCCGAAACCAATCACGCTCGCGATTAACGCTGATATCCAGCCTGCCGGGATCTAGCGTGATCACCCGCACCCGTTGACCACGAGGCCACTCGACCGCCGCGATCGAGGGCAAGCCGGGCAACACTTCCACGAGTTCCAGCGCTTGTTCGGGGTCGTCGATCAGCCAGTCATCGCTGGCGGGACGCTCCTCCAGAAAGGCGCAGGCGTGGAGCACGGCGTCCACATGGCGCTGCTCGGCCGCGAGATCGCGCTCGGTGCCCAGCGTTTCCGCGCCAATCGCCGCCATGATGCGCGGACGGCCACGGCCCGGCGACAGTCGTGGCCCCTCGGGTCCTAGCGGGGTCACCACCAAGCGCAAGGACAGTGCCTCACCCACCGGGGCAAGTTCTGCCCGCAGCAGGGACTCCGGTGGCACCTGCCGCGAGGCCTGCGCCGAATCGGCTTGGACCTGAAAATGACTTGCCAAGGCTTGCAGGGTTTTGGTGAGTTCCTCCTGCGCGTTCGGCGCGCTCGCCGGCACACTAAAGCGGCCAGACACCAGTTGCGCTACCCGCCGATGCGCCGGGGTATAGCGCACTAGCCGGATGCGCTGCGGGGAGTCTTGCAGGAGGGTGATCTGGCGCAGCGCCTCACGGTCGCGGCGCTGCTCGGCATCGAGGTAATACAGAAATTCCGGCTCTGGGCGCGGTGGCGGATTAATCGCCAACTGAAAATGCTCGCCCACGCGCACCACCTCAAGCTCTGGTGGCGTGTCGAGCAAATCCAGCAACTGCTCCGGTGCTTGAGCCAGCACTAACACCGGATGGCCGACCAGTGCGCCAATGGCCGCGGCCAGATCCAGCGTGTGACGGGAGGCATGGTGACGGTTAGGCCGCACGCAGCGCGCGACTTTGGCGTCCCACGGCGGTAAATCTTCCTTGGCCGCCAACTTGCCCAACGTCAGGGGCTTCGGCTTGCTCCAACCGCGCGCGCTGCGCTTCTGCTCATAGGGGAGGATTTGGGTCAATTCACCCTCGGCGCTGAAGGCCAACTGCCACTGCAGCCGAGTGGGCTCGCCGCTGGCAGGTTTGACCCCATCCGTGACCTCTCCTAGCGCTTGCAGCGCCGCCAAAACCTCTCGCCAAGCTTCGCCGCGGGCACGGATAAAAAAGCCCGCAGGCGGTGGCTCTCCTGCCAACACGCGCTTAGCACCGCTCAGCAGCGCGCTTAAACCAGCGAGCTCAAAATCCTCGAATCGAGACGCCAAAGCGTCCAACACATCCACCTCCGAGGTGTGTGAATCGGCTGGGGAAAGCGCCTCCCCGCCAAGCGCCTCCGGACCCACCCACGCGGCGAGCAGCACTTTCCACAACAGCCCTAGGGAGGGTCGTTCCAGCTGATAGGCGTGCAGCGCAAACGCACCGGGGACGAGCGGCGCATGCCCCAAGCGCGAATCAATCGCGTTCACCCATTGCCCCCAAGGATCGTAGGCGTCCGGGTCGCGTTTACCCGCCTCGCCCAAACAAAACTTGCGGGCTATTTCGAGGTGTTTGGGGGTTGCTTGCGCCAGCAATATCAGGGGATACAGCCACGCGATACTCGCCGGGAAAATTCGCTTGCGCAGCTTGGTTTCGGTTTGGCGCTGCTTGATCGCCGCATCGAAGGCCGTTTGCGCTGCGTCCCACTGTCCTGCAAAGGCCAGCACACCGGCCCGCAGCGCGTTGGCCGGGGCGTTGTCGATGCCCTGCAGTAGTCGCTCAACCAGCGCCCCATCACCGCGCTGCAAGGCTAAATCGGCCAACGCCAATCGGCCGACGCTCGGCAGCGAAGTTGGTCGCGCCCTGAATTCATCCAACGCCCAGCGGATGACCGGCAACAGGGTGCGGGGCCAACGGAGGGTCGTCTCACTCGCGGCTTCGACCACGCAACGCCAGCGCCACTCCGGACACACGCCCGCGAAGCTCTGGGCATCGAAGGGTTCGAGGATGGCCTCGGCAATGAGCGCGGACCATTCGTGACTGGTCTCCAGCGTGGCCCGATAAGCCTGAATTTCGGGGGCCCGCGCCCCGCCCAAAACGCGCGCGCGCAGCAGTGCCACCACCTGCGCCCGTTCGCCGTAAGCAAAGACTTGATTGAGCGACAGGCGGCGCAGCCCACCGCAAGTCACGAGTAAATTGGCCAGTTCCGTGCCCGTGGTCGTCGCCAACCATTGCCGGTACAGCGGCACACGCAGGGAATCCACCAAGCGGAAATGCCCCGGACGCAGCATGTCTTCCACCAGCAGGTCGTGGGTGTGGATCTCTTGGATGGCGTCTTTGAGGTTTTGCCCGGTGTAGGGCCGGCCGCCCGCGTTGAGCAGCCCCAGATGACTGGCCATCTCTTGTAATTCGCTGCGACTACGGAAAGTCCACAGCAGCGCGCTGGCACAGGCGAGCCGATGGGCTTCCGGTGACAAGCCGTTAGTCTGAGGGGTGGCGAGAATGGGGAAAAACATACGTGCGCGGGAGAGCTTGCTGGGATTCGGGGTAACTGCTTGGCCTTATGCCGTAGGGTATGCCAGGGCGCTCGGCAAGCGCGCCCTGTCGTGCGGCAACCTCAGTGTTGCCGCATAGTCTATGGGTCCGCGCGGAATAATGCCGGTGGGATTGATGCCGGGGATGGAGTAATACCCACGAATAAAATGCGCCACGTTGACGCTCTGCGCCACCGCCGGAATTTGATAGAGCTCACGCAGATAGGGCGCCAAATTGGGGTAGCTCGCAAGCGTACGCTGATTACATTTAAATAAACCGTGATAAACCAAATCGAAACGCAACAGGCTGGGTAGCAGCCGCCAATCGGCCTCGGTAATTTGCCCTCCCACCAAATAGCGCTGGGTCGCTAGGCGCGCATCCAGCCAGTCCAGTGTTTCAAACAGCAAATCAAAAGCCTCGTCGTAGGCAGCTTGGGTCTTGGCCAGCCCACACCGGTACACACCGTTGTTCACCCCGTGATAAACCCGCTCGTTTACCGCATCGATTTCCACCCTGAGGGCTAAGGGATAGAAATCGTCCTGCACCGGCGTGTAGGCGTTAAACGCTTGGTTAAGCATGCGGATGATGTCGGGGGATTCGTTGTTGACGATGGTGCGCGTTAGGGTGTCCCACAAAACCGGCACCGACACCGTGCCGGAATAATCGGGGCGGGCGGCGGTGTAAGCCTGGTGCAAATGGGTAAAACCATTGACCTCGTCAGGCGTGCAACCACCGGGGTAGTCACCAAAAATCCAACCTTCGCGACGATCGTTCGGGATCGCGATAGTCATGGAAATGACCGACTCGAGTTGCTTTAAGGTGCGATACAGCAGCGTGCGCCAAGCCCACGGACAGTGATAGGCAACGTAGAGATGATACCGCCCGGGCTGCGCCGGGAACTCGGAGGAACCATCCGCGGTGATGATGTTTCTGAACGCCGCAGGCTCGCGCACGAAGCGACCCTCGGTCACCGCGAGCATGGTGGCGTTAGCGTCCCACTGTCCGTTGATCAAAAGCCCCATAACGACCTCGTGTTGTCGATTGTGTCTGCGCTGGCTAGCCAGCGCGCGCCTCGTGTTGGAGGGTTAGTGCTCACCCCAGCGCTCGCGGTAAGTCACCTCCGCCACGGGCAAACGCTGCGCGGGATGCAAATCCCCGCCCGTCAGCCACGCCACCGGCAGTAACGCCGCCTGCGTCACGTTGGCCGGGATCCCCAGTAGCGTGGAGATTTCCTGCTCGTACAACAAGTGCAGAGTCGTCCAAGCGCTGGCCAGTCGCCGTGCGCGCAGCGCCAGCATCAAAGACCAAGTGGCTGGCAGGATTGAGCCCCACATTGAGGCTTGGGTAAAGACGTCGTCTTGTTCAAAACGGCCCTCAATGCAGGGGATGATCATGACCGGTACGCGCTGCAGGTGCTCCATCAAAAAACCACCCGACTTCAGCAACGCGGCCCGCTGCTGCTGGCGCAGATCATCCGCGGCATATTCGCGCATCATCGTCACCCCGGTGCGCGAAAGTGCCGTGCGGCCTTCCACATAAGCTTGCGCGGCGCGCCGATAGCAATCGGCTATTTGGCCTTTAATCGCAGGGTCGGTAATGACTAGAAAGCGCCACGTTTGGGTGTTGGCCCCGGTGGGTGCTTGCAGCGCGATGTTCAGCGCTTCGTCGATCAGCGCGGTGGGCACCGGGCGTTCCAGATCCAATCGCTGGCGCACGCTGCGGGTGGTGTTGAGAACCCAATCGATGCTGGTGAGATCGAGTGCTTTAACGGGGTTTTTACTCATGCTGTCGCTCCTGCGCGGCCGCCGATTAGCGCGACGCGCGTTCCGGTTGAGGGTGTTCCCAGAGTTGCATTAGGTTGCCGTTGAACTCAACGACCAGCCGGTTTTGTGCGCGCCGAAATACCTGCGCTGAGCACGCCGTGCGCGCCACCCAGAATGGCCTGTCGCGCGCGGGCGTTCTGCATTTTAAAAAAGTGGCCGAGAACAACGACAAACCCGCGGCCCCGGCACACCGCCAGCGGGCCACAGGCTGTCCTTGCTCACGTCATCGCGCTGTCAGCGCCAAAAATCGCCAGTGGGTGACACCCTATCTGGCGATCCTCATCGTTTTAACGCAGACCGAGTTTCGGTTTGACCCACGCCGCCAGTTTGCCAATGGCTTCGTCGGCTTCTGGTGCGCGACCCGCCATAAACTGAAACACATGTTGCATCTCGGGGAACACCTCACAGGTGCACTCCACGCCGGCTGCTTGCATCCGCGCAGCGCCCCGCAGCGCGTCGTCGACGAGGGCTTCATAGCCACCCACTTGGATGTAGGTCGGCGGGTAGCCGGTAAAATCCGCGAACAGCACGTTGGCCAGTGGATCGTGCGGCGAGGCATTGCCTAGGAACATACTCGACATATTGAGCGACATCTCGCGGGACACTAGGCGGTCCACGCCAGCGTTGCGCTCGAAAGACTCGCCGGTGGCTTCCATGTCGTACCAAGGCGAGAGCGGCATCACCGCAGCCGGCAGTGGCAGCCCGCGGTCACGCAGCGCCAACACCAGCGTGGTGCACAAATTACCGCCCGCCGAATCCCCCACGCTGACGATATGGCCGGGTTTAATGCCCTGTCCCAGCAGCCAAGCGTAGACTTTTACGCTCTCGTTCACCTGTGCGGGATGGGTGTGCTCTGGCGCACGCTGGTAATCCACAATGAGTGCCCGACACCCCACCGCCTTGGCGATATGTGCAAACAATTTGCGATGTGAAAAACGCGATCCCGTGACGCAGCCACCACCGTGGAGTGCAATCATCACGCGGTCTTCGGCGCAGCCATGCGGAACCGCCCACAAGCAGGGCGTACCCTCAACGTCCACATCCAGATAATCCACCCCACCCGGATCGCTGGCGAGGTCGCCGCATTTCTCGAGCATGTCGCGAAGTCCTTCCAACGACATGCCGGGATCGGCGGCCAAGGCGGCCAAGAAACTGTCAAACAGGTGATCGATTGCGGCGGCTTGTGGACTGGCCATGGTGCTCCCCTTGAAGGTTATTGGTGTTTTATCAGGCAGGAATGATACCCGCTAGCCGCCCTAATCTAGGCTGTTGCAGCCGCGATGTCTCGTCAATGCGGCCAGCACCGGGGCGCAGTGTGTGGGGCTAGCCCTTGCAACCTTGCGGCGTGAGATTTTTTTGAACATCGGGATCAGCGGTGGGCCACGACCACCGCGCAGACTATCGGCTGGCTGGCCGGAGAGTTCTCGATCTCAATTAGCGCCCTCGGCGGGCGTGAGATCGCCATGCTCGCGCTGGAGGCAATGCAACCTGGCATACACCCCGCCGCGCGCGAGCAGCGCTGTATGCGTCCCTTCTTCCACGATACGGCCCTGCTCAATGACCACGATGCGATCGCACGCTTCAATGGTTGAGAGTCGGTGCGCCACGATCAGGCACGTCCGCCCTTGGCGCAGCACCCGCAAGGCCTGTTGAATGCGTCGCTCGGATTCCGCGTCGAGCGCCGAGGTAGCTTCATCGAGAATCAGAATGGGCGCGTCTTTGAGCAGCGCCCGCGCAATCGCCAAGCGTTGCCGCTGCCCGCCCGAAAGGCGTAATCCGTCATCGCCAATCACGGTATTAAAGCCAGCCGGCAAGCTGCGCACAAACTCCGTGACAAACGCGGCATCCGCCGCCGCCTCGATTTGTGAATCCGAGTGCTCGCGCAGTGCGCCATAGGCGATGTTGTTCTGCACTGTATCGTTGAACAACACGACATTTTGCCCAACATAAGCAATTGCAGCGCGCAGCGAAGCCAGATTTAGGTCATCCAGCGGATGACCATCTATCAAAATTCGACCGGCCCGGGGCAGATAAAAACGTGGGACGAGATTCACTAAGCTG
>CAIPNE010000179.1 GCA_903866355.1 uncultured Gammaproteobacteria bacterium | reverse complement strand
CCCACGATGTCACGCAAAATACGCATGATTTTCCCCGTGCCGATGAGCGAGCACACCCGCGCGCTGATCCAATCGCAAGTGCCGCCCGCGTTGGTGCACCGGCCAGATTTTGAGGTGGAGTTCGTGGGTTCCAGCGGGCTGATGAGCTTCGCGGACAGCTACTACGACCTGTACGTCATGGAGTCGATTTGTTTGGAGGCGGGGCTCCGTGCCGAAGCCGAGGGCTGCGCTGCGGTGTGCATCAATACGATGAGCGATTCGGCCCTCTACGCGTTGCGCTCGCGCTTGAGCATTCCGGTGATAGCCCCCGCGCAGACGGCCTACCACCACGCCTGTTTGTTGGGCCACCGTTTTTCCATCATCACCATGTGGCAGCCGTGGTTGGCGCTGTATGAGAAGACCATCAAGGAATATGGCTTAGCCGCGCGTTTGGCGTCGGTGCGTCACATCGATACCCGTCCGGACCTCCAGGATTTACTCGAAGGCAAAGAGGAAGTGGTGTTTGCCAAACTTGAAGCCGCCGCACGCGCCGCGATCGAGGAGGATGGCGCGGATGTCATCGTGTTGGGCTCCACCACCATGCACCAATCCCACGCCTATCTGGCGGCGCGCTTGGGGGTGCCGGTGATCAATCCGGGTCTGCTGGCGTACAAGGTCTGCGAAATGCTGCTAGAGCTGGGGCTCACGCATTCCAAACGCGCGTTTCCCAGTCCCGCGCGTTTGCAAGACGAGCTGTTGTTCCCGGCACGCTGAGTTCCCCTGCCGCCTGCACGCGGCGCGCCGCCACGGTGTTTGGCGCCGTTAAACGGGCTCGGTAGGGGCGGGTGGCTGGGCGGTGATGGCGGCCTCCGCGTCGGCGCGACACTGCTGCTGTAACGCGGCCCAACCCGTCGGGCCGAGGCGTTCGAGGGTCGCCAGATTGTTGGTATAAATTGACTCGGGATCCGGGAACGCCGCCAGCGCGTGTTCAATACTGGCTTCGCGCAGCAGATGGAGCGTGGGCCACGGCGCGCGATTGGTGGCGTTGGTGATGTCATGGCTCGCGGTGCCGGCAAACTGGTAGTCCGGGTGAAAGCTCGCCACCTGTAGCACGCCGGTTAAATCGAGGTCTGCGATGGTGTCGTCAGCCAGCTCTAAAAAATCGTTGTAATCCAAAAAATCGCCCAGCACCTGCGGGTGAATGAGCAGTGTGGTTTCTACTTGCGTAGGGCTGGTGTTGGCTAGATAGGTGAGTTCTTCGCGCAGCGCTGCCTGCAGCTCGGCGTTATCGGTGGCCTGGCTCACCACATAGCGCACCAAACCGCGCACCTGCGGGCCTTTGGCGAACGGGCACAGGTTGAGCCCAATCACCGCCCGCTCTACCCAAGCGCGTGTTTGAGCCAGCACCGTGGAGGCATCGGGGTGCACGCTAGCCGCGATCTTGCAGCCGCTGGCGACGCTCGGCTTCGTCTTCTTTGGCGTCTTCGATCACCGCCAGCATTTGTTCCAAGTCGACCGGCACGTCGGACTCTTCAAAGTAACCCGTCAGCTTGCTGTCCACGCGCAGGAGGCCGGTTTCGTATACCGCCCACAGCTCGCGACCGTAGTCCGTGGTGAGTAACTCGGGGGCGAAGCGCCCAAAATAATTGCGCAGGTTAGCCACGTCGCGCGCCAGCAAACCGGCGGCGTGCTGATTGCCGGCGGCATCTACCGCTTGGGGGAGATCGATGATGACCGGACCCTCGGCGCCCATCAGAATATTGAATTCCCCTAAATCCCCGTGCACCAGCCCCGCTACCAGCATGCGCACAACCTCGAGGATTAGCGTGGCGTGGTAGCGACGGGCTTCCTCGGGGGTGAATTTAAGGTCGGCTAAACGCGGCGCGGCATTGCCTTCGGCATCGCAGACCAATTCCATCAGCAGCACACCTTCGTGGAACTGCAGCGGCTTAGGCACGCGCACCCCGGCGGCGGCCAGCCGAAACAACGCGTCGACCTCGGCCGATTGCCACGCCGATTCCACCGAGCGTTTCCCAAACCGGCTGCCCTTAGCCATGGCGCGCGCGTTACGGCTGCTTTTGGTCTTGCGATTTTCGGTGTAGTGCGTGGCCTGCCGGAAGCCGCGTTGCGTGGTTTCCTTGTAAACCTTGGCGCAGATCGTCACGCCGGCGCTTTCCACCACGAATACCATGGCCTCTTTGCCGCTCATCAACTGGCGCTGCACCGAGTCGATGAGGCCTTCTTCTAACAGTGGCCGCAGCCGCTCTGGGGGTTTCATCGGGACATTCTTGTCTACCAAGCGCAGCCGTCAAGCCATTTGGCACTATCAGCCCAAATTATCTGCAATTTAAAGTGCCAGCGCGTCTGAACTGGGGTGCTCGATGGCGGAAAAAGTACCCTGTGCGCGGGTCAAGCAGGGCGTTTTAACGTCGGCACAACCCTGCACCCGTGAGCTGAGGTGTAGACCAAGTGCGTCACACCTCACCCAGCTTGATCCACTGTGTGGCTGCATCAACATCCAGATCAAACCTTGGCGCTGCAATGAGCACCTTGAAATGTGCTGCGGGCCTGCAAATGGCGTGAAGTGCATGAACCAACGCGAGCCAGCAACCCTCGTAAAGTCATTGCCTCGACCCACGCCTGTGATCCGTTGAACCTCGCCCTGCGCAACATCACCAAGGCCTGTGGCGAGTCTTCAAGCCATGCCGCGTTGTGCAGGTTTTTCTGCTTGGCGCGTCACCCTATCCGTCAGCAATAGACGATGCCGATGCGGGCTTGGAAGGCCACTTTGAATGGCTTTATTATGCGGACCGCCGAGCGCGGGTTGCAGGTCTGGCGCCATTACCGTGTATGCAGAGTCTGGGAAATTCTTCCTCAATCTGATGCATATCAAGGCGTGGCTGCGGCATTCGGAATCCAATGAGATCGTCGGGTATCTCAGCGGTGCGTCGCGCGCTGAGACCGACAACGCGGAACGGCGCCACGGGGGATCTAGCGTCAGGAAT
>CAIPNE010000178.1 GCA_903866355.1 uncultured Gammaproteobacteria bacterium | reverse complement strand
CAAATCGGCGTGGCCGAAAGCGCCATCGGGCGCCTCAGTAAGCAGCGTCGCTGGTCTTTTTTTCATGGTGCTGTGTGATTGTTTATACTTCCGCAGCGTACCTTCCGTTTGTCAGTAAGCCAACCTATCTATAGGACTACTCGCGATGAAGCAGATGACCGACGTACTCCGGGAAACTCTCGGCGAAATCGACTTCGATCCCGCCGCGCTAAAAGCCAAATACCTCCACGAGCGCGACAAACGGCTGCGCCAAGACGGTAACGAGCAGTACGTCGAGGTCACAGGGGATTACTCCAATTATGTCGAGGACCCCTACGCTGAGCGGGTCGAACGGGCGCCTGTTTTTGATGAAGTAGAAATCGTCATTATTGGCGGTGGGTTTGGCGGGCTCATGATGGGGGGACGCCTGCGCGAAGCAGGCTATACGGATATCCGCGTGATTGAGCAGGGTGGGGATTTTGGCGGTACTTGGTACTGGAATCGCTACCCCGGCGCGATGTGCGATGTGGAGTCTTATTGCTACCTCCCCATGCTGGAAGAACTGAATTACATCCCCAAGCACAAATATTCCTTCGCGCCAGAAATCATGGCGCACTCCCAGAACATCGCCCGCCACTACCAGCTCTACGACAAAGCGCTGTTGCAAACCACCGTAACCGCCATGGTCTGGGACGAGGCGTTGCAGCGCTGGGCCATTGAGACGAATCGCGGCGACCGCTTTCACGCACGTTTTGTGGCGATGGCGAACGGTCCGTTAAACCGGCCCAAGCTGCCGGGCATCCCGGGCATCGATGCCTTTAAAGGTCACACTTTTCATACTAGCCGCTGGGATTACGCCTATACGGGCGGGGACAGCACGGGCAATTTGCAGCAACTGGCAGATAAAAAGGTTGGCATCATCGGCACTGGTGCGACTGCCGTGCAGTGCATCCCTCATCTGGGTGCGGCGGCCGAAAAGCTCTATGTCTTTCAGCGCACGCCGTCTTCTGTGGATGTGCGCAACAACCGCGAGACCGATCCCGAGTGGGCGGCGTCCTTGGAACCGGGTTGGCAATATCGACGCATGGCTAACTTCAACACGCTGGTGAGCGGTGGGGATCAGGAAGAAGATTTGGTCGCCGATGGTTGGACCGATATTTTCCGCAACCTCACTGGGATTGCCGCCAAAACCGCCTCGCGCAAGTTAGGTCGGCGCCTCACGGCCGATGAGCGCATGGACCTGATGGAAATGGCGGACTATCAAAAAATGAACACGGTGCGGGCGCGAGCGGCGAGCACTGTTGAAGACGAAGAAACTGCCGAAAAACTCAAACCGTGGTACCGCCAGTTCTGTAAGCGCCCCTGTTTCCACGACGAATATCTGCCCACGTTCAATCGCCCCAACGTCGAACTCATCGACACCGCTGGCCATGGCGTGGAGCGCATCACCGAAAAAGGTGTGGTGGTGAATGGCCAAGAATACGAACTGGATTGCCTGATTTTTGCCACCGGGTTCGAAGTAGGCACGAGTTACACCCGCCGCGCGGGCTACGATATTGTGGGTCGCGGTGGCCAGTTGCTCAGCGAAAAATGGGCGCAGGGCCTGCGCACCTTGCACGGTCTGCAAACTCACGGTTTCCCCAATTGCTTCTTCTTGGGTTTTACCCAAAGCGCGATCACCGTGAATGTGCCGCAGTCTTTGAACGAGCAGGCGCGCCACATCACCTATATCTTGGACCAAGTCAAAGCCCGTGGTGCCTCCACCACCGAAGCCACGGCGGCCGGCGAAGCCGATTGGCTGGCCGAGATGGAAAGCAAAGCTAAAATGGGCGAAAGCTTTCGCATCGAGTGCACGCCGGGTTATTACAATAACGAGGGTAAAAGCGGTAATCCCAATAGCTTTTTCTCGTTTTCTTACGGCGCGGGTCCCTTGCGATTTTTCGAGATTCTCGACGAATGGCGGGCGAGCGGAACGCTCGACGGCTGCGCTATCCGTTAGCGCCGCCAGCCTTATTTAATAGCCATGTTCTCCCCCCTTGCCCTGACTCAATAGGCCAACAATGCACGCACCCGCCAAACCCTCTGCCAGCGTGCTGGTGATTCGTGATGGCGCGCAGGCGCTAGAAGTATTGTTGGTACGGCGTAACGAAAAAATTGTTTTCCACGGCGGGGCTTGGGTTTTCCCCGGTGGCCGCGTCGATGACGTCGATGCGCAGGGTGATGCGCCCCCGGAATTAGAAATCGCCAAACGTGCGGCGGTGCGTGAAGCGTTGGAGGAAACCGGGTTAACGCTAAGCCTGACGGCGCTGTTGCCGTTCGCCCACTGGACCACCCCCATCGACTTACCCAAGCGCTTTGCGACTTGGTTTTTCGTCGCGGTCTCCCCCGCGGATGCGGCTATCCAAATCGATAATTCTGAAATCGTCGAGTACCGCTGGATGACCCCAGCTAACGCGCTGGCCTTACATCTGGCCGGGACCTTAAATTTACCCGCGCCCACCTTCATCTCGCTGTTAGGTTTTAAAAACATCGCCAATGTGGCGGCGCTGCTGAGCCAGGTGCAGACACTAGCGCTGCCGTACTTCGTGCCGCGGCTGGTGCCCATCGACGAGGGCCGCTGCACGTTGTATGCGGAGGATGCTGGCTATCACACCCTAGACTTCCACGCCCCAGGCCCCCGCCATCGCTTGGTGATGCAGGGCAACGACTGGCAGTATCTGCGCGACTTCTGACCCCACTGGGGGGCGTTCAGGTGCGACCTGCGCCACGTGTTGTCATCGTTCGCCGGTGCGAACGCAGCAAAAAGATTCGTAAAAAGTGCGCGCTTTGTTGCAGTGCGCACCCGTGTTTCTTTGATACGCTGCATCGTCGGGGCCCCATACGTCCTAGGCAGGAGCGAAAAACCACACAGTTGTGCTGGCATCGAGGCCAGTCAAAAGGGGGAGAGATGGTTGCTGAGTTACGACATCGCATTGATGCCATGTTTGCACGTGATCGCGGTTGGGCGTTGTTCCTGGTTGTTTTCCTGTGGGTCACCACGGGCGTGGTATTTTTTGGGGTGCAAAGCCTCATCACGATTCCGGGTATCAAAATAGCTTTAATCGTCTCGGCTTTGCTGGTGCTAATTTTTAATACTGCTTCAATTCTGGCAATGATTCGTCACTACGAATCCGATAAAGACTTCATCTACGGGATCGATATCCGGCATCTCGATGCCAAACGGAGTGAATCTACCCAACGCACTCAACAGACCTAGGAGAACTTCAATGGCAAAGACACCTTACGCGCCGCCTGAACAAGGCGCCTTGGGCATGGTGATAGATGCTCTGTTGATT
The DNA here is from genome assembly GCA_903866355.1 of uncultured Gammaproteobacteria bacterium. GTDB lineage: Bacteria > Pseudomonadota > Gammaproteobacteria. The sequence continues at coordinate 5,886 of CAIPNE010000178.1, read as the reverse complement.
TTGGCACTGGTGTTTGTTTCCCTGAGTGCCCCGCTGTGGGTGGCTCAGTTGCGTGCGCCCAGCACCAGTGCTGCGGTGGCTAGCGCAGACGCGCCTAAACCCACGTGGGAATCGTTGGGGCAGAACGCCGTCATGGCGGCCCAATGGGAGAAACTCGGTAAAGACCCCAGCGCCGCCGCCGTCATCATCAACAATCGCTTCGACTACGCGGTAAATCCCGTCAAGCTCGGCCTGACGGCCGCGCTGCTGGTGATTTACTACTTCTTCATGCTGCGCATCTCAGAGCGCGAATACCGGGAAGTTATTGCCGAAAAATTCGACCGCTAAGCGCCATTATCAAGGGGAAGCCATGATGGATTTTTGGAACGTATTGGAATACGCCGCTTGGGGAATCTCAGGTGGGCTGATGCTGTGGATGTTGATCGATGCGCTGCGCGTGGGCGCGGAGCATGACGCGGACGCACTGATTAGCTCCCGCGAAGGTTCGGACGAATTGTTGGCATTCCAAGAGCCCACGCCATGAGTACGACTGCACCGCACCACGGCATCAACCTGCGCAAAGTCCTCGGCCCTATCCATGTCTGGGGCTTGGGGGTGGGCATTGTGCTGGTTGGGGAATTCATGGGCTGGAATTTCGCGGTGGGCAAAGGCGGGGCACTCGCGGCCTTGATCGCCTGCTGGGTGATTGGCTTGCTGTATACCTGTGTTGCGATGATCGATTCGGAAGTCACCTCCACGGTGGCCGCCGCCGGTGGGCAATACGCGCAGGCAAAACACATTGTGGGGCCGCTGATGGCCTTTAATGTGGCGCTCTATCTGGTGTTGGCCTATACCATGCTGGAGGCGGGTAACGCGTTTGTGGCGGCGGATTTGCTTAAAACGGTCGCCGCACAAATGGGCCATCCGGATCTCGATTCGCGGCCCTTTGTGGTGCTGGTGATCACCAGCCTAGCGTGGCTGAACTATCGGGGTGTGTTTGAAAGTTTAACCTTCAATTACGTCATCACAGCGGTAGCGTTTGTGTCCATCCTCGTGCTGTTTTGGGGCGTCCAGCCGTTTAGCGACGTCAGTCTGCTGCGCCACGCAGATCTGCTCACGGGCCTGCCTTATGGCTGGATTGGCGTCATCGCCTCGCTGCAATTTGGAATGTGGTACTACTTGGGTATTGAGGGGACGTGCCAGGCGGCAGAGGAGTGTCGTTCGGCCAGTCGGGCAATCCCACTGGGCACCATGACCGGCATGATCACGCTGGTGATCGCGGCGAGCCTGACCTGGTATATGGCGGCGGGCTTAATGCCTTGGGAATACCTCGGGCAGGCTTACACGCCCCTCTACGATGCGGCCACTCTGACCGGCAGCGTAGGGCTCAAAATATTCCTGTTCGTGGGGACTTTGTTTTCGACTTTGGCGTCGGCCAATGGCTGTATTAACGACGCCGCGCGCGCGTGGTTTTCCCTCGGCCGGGACCGCTACATGCCGCCTTGGTTCGGCGCCGTTCATCCGCGCTACCGCACGCCGTTCCGCTCCATCCTGTTCTTGATCCCCATTGCGGTGGTGTTTGCGTGGCAAGTGCCGCTCGACGGGGTGATCACCTTCTCGATTCTGGCGGGGCTGCTGGGGTATACCTTCATGTCGTTCAATGTGGTGCGGTTCCGCCAGCTCTGGCCTTTGGGATCGATCAAACGGGGTTATGTGCACCCGTTCCACCCGTTGCCGGCGGCGGTGTTGTTCATGCTTTGTTTGACGGTATTTTTTGCGACTTTTCTCGGCTATGCGGACTATCTGATTTCTATTCTCGTGTTCTTCATGCTGGCGTCGGTGTGGTTCCATTTACACCGGTATAAGTTTGTGAAACGCGGCGAACAGTTCACGATGCCGTGGCCGCGACCACGCGGCTACTGACGCCGGGGGCGTGGGGTGGATGCCAATCTAGACACCTGGTGGCGGCTTGCCGCCGCCGCCGGGGTTGCGGGTTTGGCCTTGCGCAGCGAGTACCGTTCGCAGCGGGCAGCAGCGGCGGGACGTGCGCAAATTTTCCAAGATTGCAGCGCTCTGCTGGCGTCCCCCCAGTGGGAGTACCACGGGCAGGCCTACCCCACGCTGCGGGGAGTTTACGGCGGGCTACCGGTTAAGCTTGAGGCGGTGCCGGATAGCTTGGGGCTGCGTAAGCTCCCCACCTTATGGCTGAAGCTCGATGTGCTGCAGCCCTTGCCGGTGCCGGGCACGCTAGCCTATTTGCTGCGCCCCCTGAACCACGAATTTTGGTCGCCCTGCGCGGCCTTACCCCAGGCCCTCGAAGTGCCAGCGGCGTGGCCGCAGTACGCCAGCCTACGCACCAATACGCCGGCGATGCAGCCGCTGCTGGCAGTACTCGCCAATTGGCGTGACGCCTTCGAAGATGAGCGCTTTAAAGAGTTGGTGATTACCCCGCGCGGGGTGCGGGTGGTTTATTTGGCGGCGCAGGGCAGCCGTCTGCATTACGGCGTGTTTCGACGCGCGCAATTTACCGAACTGCCGGTCCCCCCAACACGCCTCGCCCAGCCCCTCGCATTGGCCTGCGCGGTGCACGCCGCCGCCGAGAAAATCACATGGACCTAAAAGCGACACCACCCATCCCGCCCTACCAAGTGCTGGGCCTCGCCTTGTTGCTACCCGGCGTGGGTCACGTAGTGCAAGGCCAGCCGCAACGTGGTTTGATGTTCCTGTTTTTCACCGTGTTGCTGGGCTGGGTCACTTTGCATCTCACCGGCGCCGAGCACTCGGTGATCGGTCGCTATGCCGGCGGTATTTTTGTGTACGGGGTGAGCGTGCTAGACGCCTACAAACTGGCCCGTATTAGCGCCACCGCGTGGGCTCGCCGTACCGCGTCGCCCGCACCGGTAACGCTCCCGCCGCTAGCGCCGCCCTAAGCAGTCGTCCTTGCGGTTCGGGTAAGGGTCCCTAGTTGGGCTGCGAATCTCTGTCCGTCCCTTCTTAAAAAAACGTGGCTAGCCGTAGGCACCCGCCGGCGCGTAGGGCCGGGTGACACCGCACCACGTCCCGCAGTCATAGCGAACTAACCCATCTGCAGCGATACCGCCCGGGAGCCAAAGCGTGCCGGCATGCTCGCGCCGGCATCGTTGCGCGGATGACGACGAGATTTCCGAAAATTGCCCCTCACATTTTCCAACCCGCGACGTCTCTATCTAGGTAAGCAGTCAGATTCACCAACAACCCTAAGGAAGCATTCCATGAAAAACATCCTCAAAGCCGTCATCGTCACCAGCATCTTGGCCGCAACCATTGGTAGCGCTACGGCAGACACCCAAGTTCAAGGTTACATCACCAGCAACGGCACTTATGTCGCGCCATACGTCCGCACGTCGCCTAATGCAACACGGCTCGACAACTACTCGACGCAAGGAAACTACAACCCCTACAACGGGAACGCCGGCACGCAGCCGCGGTTTAAGCCCTACCAGTAAGCGCGGCTTTCAGGGTCACCAAGGCCATGGCGAAGGCCCGACAGAATGGACCGATGAATATGGGCATGAACACACCGGCTACCTCGACAGGGAGCCGGGTGGGTCAGGCACCCTGACGGACGACGACACTGGGGAGTCGTGCGGCGGGGTCACGTGGTGCAAGGCCAGCCGCAACGGGGTTTGATGTTCCTGTTTTTCACAGTGCTGCTGGGCTGGGTGACGTTGCATCTCACCGGTGTCAAGCACTCGGTGATCGGTCGCTTGTCAGTACCATCGGTCGAGCGAGGGTCGCCCCCCGCTCGCCTCGAGCATAGCGATTGTTGATGAGAAGGTGCCGGAAATTGTCCCTCACATTTACCAATCGGTGACGTCTCTATCTGTGTCAGCAAGCAGACTTACCGCTAACCCCCAAGGACAATGTTATGAAAAATCTCCTCCAAGCAGTCGTCATCACTGGCATTCTGGCCGCAACAATTGGCGCCGCTGCAGCCGGCTCACTTTATTCTTACAACAATCTTGCAGCGCCCTATGGGCTCTCAACCTATCAATCCACTGGTAGCTATCCCAGCTACGGCGGTGGGCAGCATACTTACAGCCACGGTGGTTCTTACTATGGTGGTGTTGATAGCCACGCACCGTGGTGGCATTTACCAAAACCCCCTCACCGGCAACGGCTATGGCAGCTACTGATAAGGCGGGAGTCACTTAACAACAACTGAGCGTGCGGCAGCATGCCCACGTCTTGGCAAGTGAGGCCCTGAGGACGAAATCCTGTGCTACTACCGCAACCGGCATGTTCTTAATCGGGCAAAAAAAATGACTGATGAAAAGATTGTTTTTGATCTGGCCGCCAGTGGCCCGCAACAGACGGCCGCGCTGCGGCGGCTGTATCAGGAAAAGGGCCGCGAGTTTGGCCGGTTCTTTGTGGCCAAAGGCCTTTCGCATGCCGATGCCGACGATGTACTGCAGGAGACTATGTTGAAAGTTCTCAAGCAGGCTGCCAGCTTTCGTGGCGAGGGTACTGTCACTGCATGGTTGTGGCAGATCGCACGCAATACCTTGATTGATCATCAGCGGCAGAAAATGCGCAACACCGAAGATACCCTTGATGACACGCAGTGGCTCGTTGCAGAAGCTAATCCTGCGATGCAGACCATCGATCCACTTCGTCCAGCCAAGGCGGTGGACGATTGCGTGACCAAAGGCTTGGCGAAATTTGCGAAGAAAGAGCCGGATCGAGCGTACGCCCTAGAGCTTGTGGTGGAAGGTGTGGATGGCAAAGAGATCGCTGACCGGCTGGGCCGGACGGAGACGGCGACACGGCAATACCTTACGCAGAGTCGTAAACACATTGCGCCGTTTATAGAACATTGCCTGCAGTTCCTTGCGGCGTAGGTGACCCGTCATGATTGAAAAAACTGAAGATGAAAAATGGCTCGAAGCGTTGGCAGCATCGGGCGTCTCAAATTTGCCCGAAACCGAGTTGGAAGCCAGCATGATCAGAGCATCCCTGCTACGAACGCTACAAGACCGCACGGCCTATGCACCGCCCGCGGATGGGTTCCAGCGCCTGCTCGCAGCGGCGCAAAAGCAGGGTTTAATCTGCGCAGAAAAACGCCCCTCGGGGCTGCAACGGGTGGTTAATGCGGTGTACAAGTTGTTGGCGACACCCGCTTGCGTCATGGCGTCGCTGGCCTTGATTGTTGGCTTGAGTGTGACTACGCGTTGGCAGGCCGTACAGCTCCACCAGACAGAAGAGGCAACGGTGCGCGGGGGCGAAAATTCTGAACAAATCAGCCAGATCGTCACCTCACCGCAAGCCACCACCGCAGCTTGGCAAAAGGAATTGCTGGAGGCGGGGGTCACACACGCTGTTTCGTTTGAAACCGAGGGCCGAATTCTTATCCGTATCCAGCTCAGCCGTGCCGCCATCGACTTGTTGGCCGGGAAACGGATCCAGCCGCCTGCAGGGCAATGGTGCACGTTGGTCATCGTTGCGGAGAAGGTGCCGCGCTAATGAAGGCGTGGTTAGGCGCTGCGCTGCTAGTGGTGGGAGCAGCAGCGTTTGCACAGTCGCCTACTAATGAGTCACCAAGCGTTGGCCGCAGCCTCCCGCTTAATAGCCCAGCTATCAGCCAAGCTGCTGAATTGGAACATGCCGCAAGGGAGTACATTGCCGCTGGTAATCACGCTGCTGCGTTGCCCTTGCGCGAGAAAGCAGTGGAGCTGATAGACAAAACTCTGGGTGATGACAATATTCTCCTGCCCGTGGTGTTGTTGAATCTGGCTGACACTTTGGATGTTTTAGGGCAATCCGCCGCAGCTTTGCCGCTCGAGCTTCGAGCACTGGCCATCAGAGAAAAAATTCTTGGCCCCGACCACCCGGGCACGGCTCAATGTCTGAACAATCTCGCTCTGACCT
>CAIPNE010000177.1 GCA_903866355.1 uncultured Gammaproteobacteria bacterium | reverse complement strand
GGTCGATGACTTCGTCGAGCGTAAGCACGGCAAGCAGGTGGTCAAATATCCTCATCCAGAACTTGAGTCGGTCCTCAAACCGACCTACGGCGTCATTCTCTATCAGGAACAGGTGATGCAAATCGCCCAGATCCTTGCCGGATATACGCTCGGTGCGGCCGATCTCCTGCGGCGCGCGATGGGCAAGAAAAAAGCGGAGGAAATGGCCAAACAGCGTCAGACCTTCGTTGATGGGGCGATTGCCCGCGGCGTTGAATCCGATCTCGCTGCCCAAATTTTTGATCTGATGGAAAAATTTGCGGGTTATGGCTTCAATAAGTCCCACTCGGCGGCCTATGCGCTGGTGGCTTATCAAACCGCCTGGCTGAAGGCGCACTACCCGGCAGACTTCATGTCTGCCGTGCTGTCTGCCGATATGGACAGCACCGACAAAGTAGTCCGTCTGATCGACGACTGTCGCCAAATGGGTATTGAGGTGCACAAGCCGGATATCAACCTTTGCGATTATCGCTTCACCGTGGCAGACCCGCGCACCATTCGCTATGGCTTGGGTGCAATCCGCGGGGTGGGTGAAGGGGCCGTGGAGGGCTTGGTCGCGGAGCGCACACTGGCCGGGCCCTATCGCGATTTATTTGAAGTGTGCCAGCGCAACGATGGGCGCAAGTTGAACAAGCGGGTGCTGGAAGCGCTGATCAAAGCGGGGGCGATGGACACGCTGGGCGCGCGTCGGCGCGGTGCCATCGATTTACTGGAACGCGCGATGTTGGGGGCGGATCAACAGGCGCGTGCGGCGGCGGTCGGACAGGTAGATTTATTTGGCGCCGCGCGCGGGCCCTCAGAGCGCGATCCCATTGAAATCAGCGCTTGGCGCCGCGCGTGCAGCGTCGAAGAATGGTCGCCGCAGCAGTTGTTGGGTTGGGAAAAGGAAACCCTAGGCCTGTATTTGAGTGGACATCCGATCGATCGTCACCGGCGGGAGCTGGCTAGCTTGGCCGGCACGCGCATTGCCGAACTGCGGCCCGGCAAGCGCCGGGTGGCGGGGCTCATCGTGGCGGTACGGTTCATGAGAAGTCGCCGCGGGCGGATGGCCGTCCTGACCCTCGATGACAGCACGGCTCGCATGGAAGTCACCGTGTACAATGAAACCCTCGAAGCGGCCCAAGACAAAGTCATCGAAGATCGCATCGTCATTGTTGAGGGCGAGTGTAGTGTGGATGAGTTCAGCGGCGATAATGCGCTGAATGCGCAACGCATCTGGTCGCTGGACGAACTGCGTCAACAGTTCGCCCGCACGTTGGTGCTACAGGTTAACGCTGATGCCAGCGCCGACCTCGTGCCGCTGTTGCGCACGCTGCTGGCCGACCATGCGCCGGGCAACTGCGGGGTGGCGATCGATTACGCGCGCCACGACGTTTGCGCGCGCGTGCTGCTGGCCGACGATTGGCGGATACGGCCCAGCGCTCAATTATTGGAGCAGCTAGAGTCGCGTCTGGGGACAGATGCGGTATCGATTGAATACTGAGCACGCCGCGCGCGTTGCTGGTGGGAGAAAAATTATGGCGACCACCGGGGTCGAACACGTTCAGCACCATCTAAATTTCCTCGATTTCGAGCAGCCCATTGCCGAACTCGAGGCAAAAATAGAAGCGCTGCGAAAAGTTGGCAATGACTCAGATCTGAACATCTCAGATGAAATCGCACGGCTGCAAGAACGCTCGCGCGATCTGTCACGGCAGATTTTTTCCAACCTCACGGCTTGGCAAATCTCGCGCCTTGCGCGTCACGCGCAACGACCCTACACGCTCGATTACGCCGAACGCATTTTTGATAACTTTGAGGAACTCCACGGCGATCGTCTATTTTCCGACGACCCGGCGATCGTCTCCGGCATCGCTCGCTTGAATGGCCGCGGGGTCGCCTTTATCGGGCAGCAGAAGGGGCGAAATACGCGCGACAACCTGTATCGAAATTTCGGTATGCCCAAGCCAGAGGGCTACCGGAAGGCGTTGCGCATCATGGAGATGGCCGAACGATTTAAGCTGCCGCTGCTGACTTTCATCGATACCCCTGGCGCCTATCCCGGGATCGACGCAGAGGAGCGCGGACAAAGCGAAGCCATTGCGCGAAATCTGCTGGTGATGGCGAATTTAAAAACCCCCATCGTGGCGACAGTCATCGGCGAGGGTGGTTCGGGTGGAGCGTTGGCGATTGGCGTCGCCGATCGGGTACTGATGCTGCAATACGCAACTTATGCCGTTATCTCTCCGGAAGGTTGCGCGTCTATCCTGTGGAAAAGCGCCGAGCGTGCCGCCGATGCAGCCGAGGCCATGGGCATTACCTCAGAGCGTCTGCTGCAACTCAAGTTAATCGACGTCATTATTGCGGAACCTCTCGGTGGGGCGCATCGAGATTTCGCGCGCATTGCCG
>CAIPNE010000176.1 GCA_903866355.1 uncultured Gammaproteobacteria bacterium | reverse complement strand
GCAGAAAAAGCTCTGCTGACGTCAATATTTTTGTTCTGAGATTTTTTCAAAATTAACTAAGACGTCAAAAAGAGATTTTGAAAAAATATTTTGCTCTACGGCGTGTTACACGCTGGATTTGGACGCTACTTCGCGTTGACGCGCAGCATCGGGCGCTGGCGCTAGCCCCGCGCGTGGCGAGCAGAGGTGCTCGAACGCGGGAGCACTGAGGGGTCCTTGGGCCAGTGTTGGCTGGTTACGCTGTTTGGGGCGTGTGCGGCCCAAGCACAGTCTGCGGGTTATCGAGGTGACTAAGCCGTGCGTCATCGCGGTGTCCGAGGCGCGCCCAGCGGGCGCGACTTTTGATCGCCGCAAGGGGTCGCGAGGCCCCGGAAAATTGGTTCGCTGCAGCATCCTGCGAGCCCCTTGTTAGCTCACGCTGCCACCGCCAGATAGGGACCTCGCGCGCCGGCACTCGCCCCATTTTCAGGGGTTAGACTTGCAAGGAGGGCGGCGCTATGCTCGGCCAATCCTAACCAGGCACCGCCGGATTGACCGGCCAATCATCGGAGGTTCCATGCAGAAATCGCTGTCCATCGACCCCGCCAAATGCACTGGCTGTCTGCAGTGTGAAATGGCCTGTTCGTACGAAAAATATGGTGTGTTCAATCCGTCCAAATCGCGCATCAAGGTGTTCGATTTTCACGACAGCGGGCGCAAAGTGCCCTACACCTGTACGCAGTGTGACGAGGCTTGGTGCCTGCACGCCTGCCCGGTCGAAGCCATTAAACTGGATGCCGCCACCGGCGCCAAAGTAGTGCTCGAAGACGTCTGTGTGGGCTGCAAGGTGTGCACCATTGCCTGCCCGTTCGGCACCATCAATTACGTGCAAGAAACCGGCAAGGTGCAGAAATGTGACCTGTGCGGTGACCACCCGGCTTGTGTCGAAGCGTGTCCAACTGCCGCGATAACCTACGTCGACGCCAACTGGACCGGCTTCGAACGTATGCGCGAGTGGGCCGGCAAACTCGACACTCAACCGCACGCCTAACGGAGGATTTAACATGGCTTGGCAACGGAAAATTCTACGGGTAGATCTCACCAAGGGCACCTGCACAGCAGAACCGCTCAATATGGATTGGGCGCAGGACTATCTAGGACAGCGCGGTCTGGCGACTAAATATTTCTGCGAGGAGGTCGATCCGAAGGTCGACCCGCTAGCTCCCGAGAACAAGCTCATTTATGCCACGGGTCCGCTGACCGGGACCATGGCGTCTACCGGTGCGCGCTTCTCGGTCATCACCAAGGGTCCGCTAACGGGTGCCATTGCCTGCTCTAATTCGGGCGGCTATTTCGGTGCTGAGCTCCGTTTTGCGGGCTGGGACATGATCATCCTCGAAGGCAAATCGCCGATACCGGTGTACCTCCACATCGAAAACGATAAAGCCCGACTGCTACCCGCTGACGAAATCTGGGGCAAGTCCACTTGGGACACCGAGGCCATCCTTAAGAAAAAGCACCACGATCCCTTGACCCGCGTGTCCTCGGTGGGGCGCGCCGGCGAAAGCCAAGTGATGTTTGCCGCGATCGTCAACGACCTGCACCGGGCTGCCGGGCGCTCGGGCGTGGGGGCGGTGATGGGTTCAAAAAATCTCAAAGCGGTTGCCGTGCGCGGTACCGTTGGCGTGGGTAACCTGCGAGATCCTAAAGGCTTTATGCAAGCCACCGTGGCGGCTAAAAAAGTGCTTGCCGACAACGCTGTGACCGGTCAGGGCCTGCCCAAGTTTGGCACCCAAGTGTTGATGAATGTGATCAACGAAATGGGGGCGCTGCCAACCCGCAACCACCGCGACGTTAAATTTGAGGACGCCAATCGCATCGGCGCTGAGGCGATGCACGAGAAGCGGCCCACCGATGGGCGCGCCAATTTGGTCACCAATCAGGCTTGCTTTGGCTGCACCATCGCTTGCGGACGCATTTCCAAAATTGACGAAACACATTTCTCGGTGGTCAACAAGCCAGAATATTGGGGCGCGTCAGGCGGTTTGGAATACGAGGCGGCGTGGGCGCTAGGTGCGGCGACCGGCGTGGGCGATCTCGAGGCCCTGACCTACGCCAATTTTCTGTGCAACGAGGACGGTATTGACCCCATCTCCTTTGGGGCGACCGTGGGCGCTGCCATGGAACTCTACGATCTGGGCCTGATCAAAGAGTCGGACGTCGGTTTCCCGCTGCTGTTCGGCTCTGCCGAAGTGCTCACCAAGCTCACCGAAATGACGGTGAACGGCGTGGGCTTTGGGAAGGAAATTGGCTTGGGCTCCAAGCGCCTGTGCGCCAAACATGGCCGGCCGGAATTGTCGATGTCCGTCAAAGGGCAAGAGTTCCCCGCCTACGATTCGCGCGGTATACAAGGCATGGGCCTCGCCTATGCAACCTCCAATCGGGGTGCCTGCCACTTGCGCGGCTATACGGTGGCCTCGGAGGTTCTGGGGATTCCCGTGAAGACCGATCCGCTCGTAACGGAAGGCAAGGCCGGACTGGTCAAAGCTTTTCAGGACGCGACCGCGGTGTTTGATTCCTCGGGACTCTGCGTGTTCACGTCATTTGCGTGGACGCTGGCTGACGTGCAGCCACAGCTGCAGGCGGCCTGCGAGGGCGACTGGTCGATGGAAAAACTAGAGCTTGTGGGCGAGCGAATTTGGAATTTAGAACGGCAGTTCAATAACGCTGCAGGGTTCACCCACAAAGACGACAACCTGCCGCAGCGCCTGCTCAGCGAGGCCGTCAAAGAGGGGCCTGCCAAGGGACTGGTGAACGGGCTGGATAAAATGCTGCCGGAGTATTACGCGCTGCGCGGCTGGTCAAAAGAGGGCGTGCCAACTTTGGAAACCACGCAACGTTTGGGTCTTTCTGCCTGATTAGCGCGTTGGGTGGGGACGGTGGCAAGCGCCGCCGCCCTCCGCCCGGCGCGTCCGGAGTCTCCGTATGCAGCACATCATCATTGGCAACGGTCCAGCTGGCGTCGTGGCCGCCGAAACCCTGCGCAAAATAGATCCCCAAGCGGGCATCACGCTCATCGGGGATGAGCCTGAGCCACCGTACTCGCGCATGGCCTTACCGTATCTGATGATGGGCAATATTCCTGAGGCAGGCACTTATCTGCGCAAGGGTGAGCGCCATTTCGCCGGGCTCGGGATCACCCTCCTACAAGACCGGGTGCAAGGTCTCGATACCGCTAAACGCACCGTCATCTGCGCCAGCGGGCAGCGCCTAGTTTACGACCGCCTGCTGATCGCGACCGGATCCCACCCCGTAACACCGCCAATTCCAGGCCTCGATCTTCCAGGGGTTCACACCTGTTGGACGATGGCAGACGCACGCAGCATCATCGCCCGCGCCGCGCCAGGCGCGCGGGTGGTGCAGGTAGGTGCGGGGTTCATTGGCTGCATCATCATGGAAGCGTTGGTGAGTCGGGGGGTTCAACTGACGGTCGTCGAAATGGGCGACCGCATGGTGCCGCGGATGATGACGCCCGTGGCGGGAACGATGATCCGCCAGTGGTGCGAGGGCCGCGGTGTGCGCGTCCACGTGAATACACGCGTGGCGGCCATTGTCCGTGCGCAGGATGGCGATGCGTTGTGCGTTCAGCTCGATTCCGGTGACGAATTACCCGCCGATCTCCTGATTGTGTCCGCTGGCGTACTCCCCAATGTTAAGTTTTTGGAAGGTAGCGCCGTGACGTGTGCCAGCGGCATTCTCGTCAATGCCGGGATGCAGACCAACGTCGAGGGGGTCTACGCGGCCGGTGACGTAGCCGAAGCTATCGATTTCTCCACCGGTAATCGCAGCCTCAACGCGGTCCAGCCCAATGCGGTGGAACAAGCGCGGATTGCGGCGCTCAATATGGCGGGTCGCCCGGTGGCATCGCGTGGCAGCTTGGCCCTTAATGTGCTCGATACGCTAGGTCTTATCTCATCATCGTTCGGAAAATGGTGGGGCGATCCCGCCGGTGAAACCGTGGAATTGGTCGACACCGAAGCGTATCGCTATCTCAGCCTGCAGTTTCAGGACGATGTACTCGTGGGCGCCACCGCCATTGGCCTGACCGAGCATATCGGGGTGTTGCGGGGACTGATCGAGGGGCGGGTGAAACTGGGCGAGTGGAAAAATCGGCTGCTGCGTGAACCCATGCTGGTGATGGATGCCTATCTTGCCTGCGCCCAGGCAGCGGCGTGACGAGCCCGCAAACGGTGCGTTTGGCACTGAAGCTCTATGCCTCGCTGGCTGATTTCTTGCCGTTGGAAGCGCGTAAGAACAACCGACTGCCCCTAGAACTGCCGCTCGGCACTACCGTGGGCCAAGTGATCGCGCAGCACAATCTGCCGCTAAAAATGTGCCATTTGGTGCTGGTCAACGGCGTGTTTATTCCGCCGCAAGAGCGTGCCGGGTGGACCTTGAGCGACGACGACGAACTCGCAATCTGGCCACCCGTTGCCGGTGGCTAATGAGGAAGTACTGGCCTTGTGTCAGGACATGACGACCTCCCGTGCTGCATTCCTCCGGAGCCTTACGATCGCGATGGAGCCAGTCACCTTCGAGGTGGATGGCGAGACTTTGCGTTCGAGCGATCCCGCGCACGCTTGGCGCATCCGGCTGACTCCTCTGGCTGAACTGCGCCTCGGCCTTATTCAACTGAGTCGCCATCGAGTCGAGATTTTTCTCACGGGTTATGACGCGACCCGCACGACAGGTTTCCTCGAACGCTTTGAGCGGTACTTTCGGCGCGCCGGCGGTTAAAGCCGCCTCGTCCATCATCTCCTCACGGTCTTGGGGCAGGTCTTTCATTATCCACTGCGTGGGCGTGGTCCGTTGACGACCAACGCTGCCGCTAGGCCAGCGAATTCGACGGACTCCTCAAACAACCCGCGGCGCCACCGATCAGTCTGCTGCAGCAGATCTGACCGGTTGCGCTAGTTCCCCTTTTTTAGATTACTGCCTCGCCAGCCGCAGATTAGAGGGGAGGTCACTGGTGGAAAAATTGCTGCGCCAAGGGTTGATGTCGATTCCGCCGCGGCGGGTGTAACGCGCGTAGACCGACAGTCGAGCGGGCAGGCAGTGGCGCAGAATGTCGACAAAAATGCGTTCCACGCAGTGTTCGTGAAATTCATTGTGTTCGCGCAGCCCAATGAGGTACTTGAGCAGACTCGCCTGATCGATCGGCGCGCCCAGATAGCGAATCTGTACGCTGGCCCAGTCTGGTTGCCCGGTCACCAAGCAGTTTGATTTCAGCAGATGCGAGACGAGGGTTTCTTCGACGGGCGCCTGATTTTGTGCGGCGAACAGCAACGCCGGATTAGGCTGGTAGCTGTCAATCTCGATGTCCAGACGATCCAGCAGGGTGCCCTCCAGTTGGCCGAATTTGAGACTGGCGAATTCGTGCGCTGGGGTCAACGTCACCCGCACGGGCGCACCAAATCCCGTGGCTAAGTCTGCCTGTAGCGTGCTGCTCAGGGCCGTAGCGTCCACCAACCGAGTCTGATTGAAAGAATTCAAATAGAGTTTGAAGGATTTTGATTCAATCAGGTTGGGGGAGTCGGCGGGAACCACAATCGTGGCGATTGCGATCTCTGGCTTGCCACGTACATTAAGCCAGGACACTTCGTACGCATTCCAAATATCCACGCCAAAAAAGGGTAGCGTGCCACGCAGCGCCAACTCTGCGCGTTGAGCTTGTCGCGGGATGGGAAACAGCAGTGCTGGCGCGTATTGCGAGCAATAGCCGCGGGGCTTGCCTAAGGGTGATTGGTCTGGGGTATTGGTCACGTGGCCGGCATCTAGAGTTTTGGGTGTAAAGCATGCCGGTGGCAGATGAATAAGGCGAGTCTCAGTCTCCGTCTGGCGGCGATGATGACCTTATGGCCGAGGCGCGTGGCGGCTGTTTTTTACCTTCAAAAACGAGGCTCGACTCCGCCGGAAAAGCGTGCTTTGCTAGCCTCGGGTGCTGAACTGGGCGCCCCAGGGATCCTCGCTCCATCTTCGCAACTCAAGAAATCACCAGCCCATGAAACTAGAACCCTTGATGACGTATTACGCGACCTTACTGCCGTCCGTCCCGGTGGGTGCTGGCCCGTACGGCCAACGAGCCATTTTTGAAGTCACGGGCGGCGCGTTTGAAGGGCCACGCTTACGCGGCACGCTGCGTACCGGCGGCGGCGACTGGATACTGGTGGACGCCCAAGGTGTGGGGCACCTCGATGTGCGCGCAACGTTTGAGACGCACGATGGTGCGCTTATTTATGTGCAGTACTTTGGCAGCGTGGTGCTGACTGATGCGCTGAGCGACGCGCTGCAAGGTAATGGGGAGACCGAGTACGGCGACACCTATTTCTTCACTCAACCGCGTTTCGAAACCGGCGATGTACGTTACGCCTGGTTGAATCAAGTGATGGCGGTTGGCCAGGGGCGGGTGCGCAGTGGGCGCGTGGAGTACCAAGTTTCGGCGTGCGTGAACGACTGAGCGCAAAACGCGGCGGCGGCAAACTGCTTTGCCGGTCGAGCGAAGTGGGCCGACGGCCGGGCTGGGACACCCTCCGGGCTGGCTTTAAGGGGCTGGGGCAGGCTGTCAATCTAGCGATTCTCTACCGACGCGCGGATGTGCCGCCGGATGCGGCGAACCAACCTGGGCCCGCGGCGCTAATCTTGGTGCCGAATGATGGCAACCGGTGTTTTCTCGAAGCGACGGCTGGGCGCGTCGCAAGCGGCGAACTCGCGAAGTTAATCGTGGCGCGTCGATAGCGTTTTAAAACCAAGGAACCCAACACATGAGTGTGCGTGTCGAAAAATCTGGCCCTGTCACAACGGTGATCCACCACCGCCCGGCGCAGCGCAACGCCATGGATCCGGAAAGCGCCGATGCCTTGGTTGCCGCGTTCGAAAGTTTCGAGGCCGATCCCACCGCCAGCGTTGCGGTGTTCTGGGGCGAGGGTGGCGCTTTCTGTGCAGGCTGGGATCTCCAGCACGCCAGCGCTTTGGCCGGCGACGATGACCCGCTTGCCGCGCTAAATTTCGAGCCGGGGCAGGCCCATATCCCGCGCGGCCCAATGGGCCCGAGTCGCCTGCAACTGTCTAAGCCCGTGATCGCCGCGGTCGCGGGGCCTGCAGTGGCCGGCGGCTTTGAACTCGCGCTGTGGTGCGATCTCCGCGTGCTGGAAGAAAGCGCTTATTTTGGCGTGTATTGCCGCCGCTGGGGGATCCCGCTGATCGATGGCGGGACTGTGCGGTT
>CAIPNE010000175.1 GCA_903866355.1 uncultured Gammaproteobacteria bacterium | reverse complement strand
TCGACCAGCGTGCCCTCGGTCATCGTGAGTCCGAGCTTAGGCAAGCGGATCCCGTTACCGGCGCTCACAATTTATTCGCCTTTGAACGTGGCCGGGCGCTTGCCCAGAAAGGCCTGGCAGCCTTCGTGCGCGTCCCGGGTATCCAGTACCAGGCCTATCATTGCCTGTTCGTAGGCCAACGCCGCGGGCATGGGCATGTCGGCTCCGTGGGTGAGCGTGCGCTTGAGGAGTTTCAGGACGAGGGGTGATTTGTGGGCGATTTTGGCGGCGATCTCGCGCGTTTTTGCGACCAGCTGGTCGGCCGGTACCACATGGTTGACCAGCCCGATGGCCAGTGCTTCAGCGGCGGTGATTTGATCGCCAGTGAACATCAATTCTTTGGCTTTGCAGGGCGGAATTTGCCGAATAAAACGCTGCGTGCCCCCCGCGCCGGGGAACAGGCCGAGGGTAATTTCGGGCAGCCCGAGACGGGCTTTTTCGGAGACTATGCGAATGTCGGTGCACAACAGGATTTCTGTGCCGCCGCCTAACGCCCAACCATTCACGGCGGCGATAGTCGGTTTGTCGCTGGTTTCGATGCGTCGAAACACCCGGTGGATGATTTCCGCAAACTCTTGGTAATGCTGAAGGCCTGCGCGTGAGTCCAGATCGGCGATGTCGCCGCCGGCCACAAACGCCCGTTCCCCGGCACCGGTGATCACAATCACGCGGACCTCCGGGTTTTCTTCCGCGGCGGCGAAGGCGCGTTCGAGTTCCAGCAAGGTCGGGATATCGAGCGCGTTGAGCGTGGTGGGGCGGTTGATCGTCAGCCAAGCCTGGCCGGCTTCAATATGCTGCAGGATGCTGTTGGATTCTGGGGCGTTTGACATGGTCTTAATTCCTGATGCGTTAGAGCAGCACGCGACGTAGCGCTGCGATGAGGCGTTCCGCGTTAGGGAGTGCGGCTTGTTCTAGCGATGGTGCATACGCAATGGGCATGAAGTGGGCACCGCAGCGCACGATGGGAGCATCGAGTTCGTCAAAGCCCACATCCGCCATGCGTGCGGCGATTTCCGCGCCGATGCCAAAGGCCTCCACCGCTTCATGAAACACCACCAGCCGATGGGTGCGCGCCAAGGAAGCCAGGACGGTGGCCTCATCCCAAGGCTGCAGGCTGCGCAGATCGATGATTTCGATTTCCAGCCCTTCTTTAGCCAACTCGGCGGCGGCAGCTTCGGCTTGATACACCGCGGCACCATAGGTCACCACCGTGGCATCGCGTCCGGCGCGCGCAATCCGCGCCTGGCCGAAAGGGATGGGCGCTTGGTCGTCGGCGAGTTCGCCCTTGCGGGCGTAGAGCGATTTGTTCTCGATGAACATCACCGGGTTGGAGCTGGCAATCGCCGTGCGCAGCAGGCCGTAGGCGTCTGCCGGGGTTGCCGGACACACCACCAGTAGCCCCGGCACGTGCGCAAACCAAGCTTCCAAACACTGCGAGTGCTGCGCGCCGGCATTCACGCCGCCGCCATGCGGGGTGCGCACCACCAGCGGCACGCTGGCTCGGCCGCCAAACATAAAGTGGGCCTTGGCAGCTTGGTTCACGATGGCGTCCATCGCTAGGGTGCAAAAATCCATGAACATGATTTCGGCGACAGGCCTAAGCCCAGAGAGTGCTGCACCGAGTGCCGTGCCCACCAAGGCCGCTTCAGAAATTGGAAAGTCGCGCACCCGCTCGCCGCCGAATTCTTGCCACAGGCCACGCGTCACGCCAAATGGGCCGCCGGCTTCACCGATATCCTCGCCCAACAAGATGACCCGAGGGTCTTCGCGCATGGCGTCGGCGAGTGCTTTGCCGATGGCTTGCCCAAAGCGCAAACTCGATACGGCGCTCATCGGGCGTACACATCGGCGCGGGCGTGGGCAAAGTCCGGTGCCTCGGCGGCGCGGGCGCTGGCGACTGCGGCGTCGATCTCCTCCTCGACGTCTGCGGCGATTGTCGCGAGCACGGCCTCGCTGACACCGGCCAACGCGAGCGCTGCGCGGGCTTTTTCCACCGGGTCTTTTTGTGCCAACGCGGCGAGTTCTGCCGGGTCACGGTATTTTTGGGGGTCACCTTCAAAGTGACCATGAAAGCGTTCTACGCGGCATTCGAGTACTGCCGGCTGACGGGTTTCGCGCATTTGCGCCACGAGTTCGGCAGCGGTCGCGCTGACCGCGAGCACATCCAGCCCATCGGCATAGCGATAGGTCACGCCAAAGGCATCGGCCAGTTTGGATAACTCCCCGCAGAACTGGCGGTCGGTGCGTGAAAATTCTCCCCAG
>CAIPNE010000174.1 GCA_903866355.1 uncultured Gammaproteobacteria bacterium | reverse complement strand
GGCGAGGGACACCAGTGTCGAGCGTGGGCGAGTCATCCCAGCACCTCCTAATTTGCACCGGCGTCCGTGCCGGCCCACTCAAGCTAGTGGGGCGGAGCCGTGCATTCAAGGGCGGCGAGTTGTAGGAGCGTGGGTGTCCCTGATCTGTGTACCGTAGGAGCGTGGGTGTCCCTGATCTACTGCAGTGGGTGTCCCTGATCTACTCCGTGGGTGTCCCTGATCTACTCTCTGATCTACTCTGATCTACTGCTGATCTACTGTCCCTCTTGATCTTTGCAGCTATCTGTCTGGCCCGCCGTGTCGCCAGCGCCGCCATCGCTCGCTAGGCCCCGACCCGTGGCGGACTATCAATCCCGCCCGGCAGCGTTGAGCAGACTGATTTGACGTGCCACAGAGGCTTCGCGAATGCCGCGGCGCCTGACCGCAATGGGGCCGCCTGTGCTACTTCGCGCGGTAGCGGGTGTGCCAAATTCGGTACCGGCCTGTTTATACTTCCGCGATGAAGTTGCACCTGACTGCCCTTTGAGATCGACCCATGCGCCTATTCCCTCGGGCGTTGGTGGGTTTAATCGCTTTTCCCGACGTCTGGCCAGCGCTCCGGCCCGGGTGGCCAGTGTGTGGCAGCTGCTGCTGGCGGTGGCCCAGGCGTCGACATGACTCGGATGCGCGTGAACGAGTTGGACCTCCTCCGCTTCCTGGCGGTGCTCATGGTCGTGTTCTTCCACTACGCGTTCGGTGGTCACGCGGCGGCCAATCTGTCCGTCATGCCCTACCCGTCGCTCGCGCCCGTGGCGCAGTACGGCTACCTCGGCGTCGAGCTGTTCTTCCTCATCAGCGGGTTCGTGATTCTGATGACGGCGGCGAGCGGCTCTTGGCGCGGCTTCATCATCTCCCGCTTCGTTCGCCTGTACCCCGCGTTCTGGGCCGCGTGCACGCTGACGTTTATCGTCACGCTGCTGATCGGCGGCGAACGCTTTCACGCGACGCTGCCGCAGTATTTGGTCAACATGACTATGCTCAACGGCTTCGTCGGCGTGCGCTCGATCGACGGCGCGTACTGGTCGTTGTTCGTCGAGCTGCGCTTCTATGCGCTCGTCACGATGGTGCTGCTGCTGGGCCAGATCAAGCGCATCCAGCCTTTGCTGATCGGCTGGACGGTGGTCACGGCCGTGCTGGAATTCATACCAGTGGGCCTGCTGCACAACCTTCTGATCTACGAATACGCGCCCTACTTCATTGCGGGCGCGACCTTCTATGTGGTGAGGTCGAGCGGCCTGACGACGCACCGCGTGGGCCTGCTGCTCGCCAACCTGGCGCTTGCGCTGCGACACAGCCTGGCCGCGCTGCCAGCATTGGACAAACACTACCAGACCCACTTCGCGCCGATGGTGGTCGGGCTGTGCGTGGTGGTGTTCTTCGCGGTGATGTTCGCGGTGTCCACGGGGCGCACTGGACCGCTTGGTCAGCGCACCTGGGTCACGGTGGGCGCGCTCACTTACCCGGTGTATTTGATGCACCAGAACATCGGGTACATGGTGTTCAATGCGCTGTACCCTGCCGTCAGCGCGCACGCGCTGCTGTTGGGGACGGTGGCACTGATGTGCGTGGGCGCGCGGGTGCTGAACACGCAGGTGGAGGGGCGCGCGGCGAAGCCGCTGAAGCGCGCGCTGGCGCGCGTGGCGGGGTGAACGCCGACAGCAGTTCGCCGAGCAGGTGGCCCGACGGCGGACCGCTCAGATCGGCTGCGCACCCGCAGCGTTAAGGCATCCATCGACCGCGCGCTGAAGGCGGGCGACCTCGCTGGCTGGCGCCGCGGGAGGGCTGCGCTCGGGTACATCGAGCGGCGGCGCGCGGTGGAGATGGGCATAGAGCTGGCCGTCATCCGCGCCTCGCTCAATTGCTGGCCCAAGGGTACGCGGCGGCAGGTCGCGACGACCCGCTGACCAGCAAGGCACCGGGTGCCCCGCCGAAGCTCGATGCGCAGCAGCGACGAGGCCGCCAGCGCTGCCATCGCTCGCAGGCCCCGACCCGTGCTGTGATGACGGCGGACCATCAATCCCGCCCGGGAGCACTGAGTAGACTGATTTGACGTGCCATAGAGGCCTCTCAAGAATGCCGCGACGCCTCTGCGCACTGGGGCCGCCTGCACTATTTCGCGCCGCTGTGGGTGTGCCAAATTCGGTACCGGCCCGTTTATACTGCCACCATGAAGTTGCACGCGACTGCCATTTGGGACCTGCCCACGCGCCTATTCCATTGGGCCTTGGTGGGTTTGATCGTTTTTTCCTATGTCAGCGCGAGTATTGGGGGGCTGATGCTGCGCTACCACCTGTGGTCTGGGTATGGCGTACTGACCCTCGTGCTGTTTCGGCTGATGTGGGGCGTTGTCGGTGGGGAGTACGCGCGCTTTGCCCAATTTGTGCGTGGCCCGCGCGCGGTGCTGGCGGCGTTACCAAGCCTTTTGAATAAACGCGCACTGCCCGGTGGTGGCCATAACCCGTTGGGTGGGTGGATGGTGCTAGCACTGCTGGTGGTACTGCTGGTGCAGGCGGGTACGGGCTTGTTTGCCAACGACGATATTCTCACTGAGGGGCCGCTCTACGCCCATGTCAGCAAGGACCTAAGCGACCAACTGAGCGCCTATCATGGGTTCAATTTTGTGCTGCTGCTGGGTTTGGTCAGCGTGCATATTTTGGCCATCGGCTGGCATCGTTGGCGCAAGGGCGAAGCACTCACCTCGGCCATGGTGACCGGCCGCAAATATTTACCGCTGGCCAGCGCTCCGGCCCGGGTGGCCAGCGCGTGGCGGGCGCTGCTGGTGCTCGGCATTGCCGCGGGCCTCGTGGTTGGCATCGTGAATTGGTAGGTACCGCCAGACGGTACTTTTTTTTACTTATTGGAGCGTACGGAATGAAACTAACTAAAAAAGTTTGGCTGGTGGCGACCTTATTGGCGCTGAGCGCAACAGTCGGTGCGGAACCCACACCCGAAGACGCGGTGTCGTATCGCAAAGGCATGATGCGCGGCCTGGCGTGGAATATCGGCGGTGGGTTTGGCGGCGGTGGCATGACGTGGAATGG
>CAIPNE010000173.1 GCA_903866355.1 uncultured Gammaproteobacteria bacterium | reverse complement strand
CGTGATTTAGAAACGGCACAAATCGCGATTCAGGCCAGTCTCACCGGCCACTTGGTGTTATCCACCCTGCACACCAACTCGGCCATTGGCGCGGTCACGCGGCTGCGCGACATGGGAACCGAGCCTTTCTTGCTGTCCTCCAGCCTCATCGGCGTGCTCGCCCAACGTTTGGTGCGCACCCCGTGCAAGACCTGTCGCCACGCCGTGCCACTCGATCCCGCTGCGCGCGAGTGGCTGGGGGTCGCGCCTGGAACCGAAGGCAGGCTGTATCAAGCGTTGGGTTGCCCGGAATGTAACCGCACCGGCTACCGCGGCCGCGCGGCTATTTATGAGCTCATCGTCATCGATGAAATACTGCGGCGACTCATTCACGATGGCGCAGCGGAACAGGATCTCGAAGCCCATGCGCGCCTGAGTTCGCCGGGGCTGAGCGAAGTGGGCCGGCGCGCGGTACTGGCCGGCATCACCACCCCGGAAGAACTGTTGCGCGTCACGCAGCTAGGTTGACCCGTGGCCGCTTTTGCCTACCTCGCGCTCGCCGCCAACGGACGTAAAACTAGCGGCCTGCTAGAGGCGGATTCCGAACGCCACGCACGCCGCCAATTGCGCGAGCGATCGCTAGTCCCCCTGTCCGTCACCCCCACCACCGAAAAAGCGACCACCGACAAACCCGCCACGCGTTCCCGTGCGCGACTCAAACCGACCACGGTCGTGCTCTTCAGCCGCCTGCTGGGTGCGCTGCTGGAAGCCGGGTTGCCCTTAGACGATGCGCTGGCCGCGATCGTCCGGCAGAGTAGTGATCCGGCCTTGCGACTGGTGGTCATCGACGTGCGATCGCGCGTGCTGGAGGGGCAAAGTCTGGCGGCTGCGGTGGGCCAATTTCCACGTTCGTTTCCCGAGGTTTACTGCGCCACCGTGGGCGCGGGCGAGCAGACGCGTCTGCTGCCGGTCGTGTTGCAACGCATCGCTGATTACCTGGAACGGCGCCAGGCGGTGACCCAAAAAATTCAGCTCGCGCTGATCTATCCCGCCGTGCTGAGCCTGGTTTCGCTGCTCGTGGTCGGCGGTTTACTGACTTTCGTCGTGCCTGAAATTGTTAAGGTGTTCGCCCATTCCGCCCACCCGCTGCCCGGCATTACCCTCGCCCTGCTGGCGGTGAGTGGTTTTACGGCGCGCTACTGGCCGGCGCTGCTGGGTCTCGGGGCGACACTCATCTGGGGCTGGCGACAAGCCTTGCGGCACCCGCGTTCGCGCCAGGTGATCCACACCTTGAGTCTGCGGTTGCCGGGGCTGGCGGGGTTCACTCGCGAAAATGATGGGGGCCGCTTCGCCCGCACCTTGGGCATTTTGTTGAACAGCGGGCTGACCATGTTGGACGCCCTCTTCATTGCCGAAAAATCCGTTGTTAACTTGGTGATCAGGGCCGAACTCGCCGCGGCTGCGGTGCGCGTGCGCGAGGGCGCGGCACTGGCGAACGCCCTAGCCGAATGCCCGCATCTGCCGCCGCTGCTGGTGCATTTGACAGCCAGCGGCGAGAGCGTTGGCGAACTGCCACGCATGTTGGAAACCGCCGCCATGGCCTCGGAACGCGAGGTTGAACTGCGTTTGGCGGTGGGGCTGAACCTGCTAGAGCCGGTGCTCATTCTCACGATGGGTTTAGTGGTCTTGGGGATAGTGTTAGCTATCCTGTTGCCGATT
>CAIPNE010000172.1 GCA_903866355.1 uncultured Gammaproteobacteria bacterium | reverse complement strand
TGTTGGCCGTGTGCGAGCGGCATGGGGGAATATTCATCATCAACGATGACATTGATCTCGCGCTCGCCATTGGCGCCCACGGCGTACATTTGGGGCGTGAAGATGAGTCCTACCATGCGCTGGCGTCAGATCCCGCGCGCGCGCTCCTCCTTGGGGTGTCGTGTTACGACTCTTTAACCCTTGCCCGTCAAGCGTACGCGGCAGGCGTCGACTATCTCGCTTTCGGCAGCCTCTTTCCCAGTCTCACCAAACCTCAGGCCATTCCCTGCACGCTGGCAGTGATTGCTCAGGCACGTCGCGAGTTCAAAGTCCCTATCGTTGCGATAGGCGGGATTACGCCCGAGAATGGCGGCCCGGTGGTCGCTGCAGGTGCGCATTTTATCGCAGCCATTGGCGGCGTATTTGCGCAAACATCCGTGACAGCCAGCGCCGCGCGCTACGCCCGGCTATTCCCACACTAAAGAGTAATCTTCCATGTTTGAGCGCTCAGAAGCCCTGTTCAACGAAGCCCGGCACTGCATTCCCGGTGGTGTCAATTCACCAGTGCGTGCGTTTAACGGCGTGGGCGGTACGCCAATTTTCATGGAACGCGGGCAGGGCCCGTATTTATTCGATGCTGACGGTCATCGCTATATCGATTACATCGGTGGCTGGGGGCCCATGATCGCAGGCCATACCCATCCGCAGGTAATCGCCGCCATCCAAAAGCAGCTCGAGTTCGGCGTGGGGTTCGGTACGCCAACCGCCATTGAATCCGCCTTGGCCAAACAAGTACGGGCACTCATGCCCAGTGCCGAGCGGGTGCGGATGGTGAGCTCGGGCACCGAAGCTGCGATGAGTGCAATCCGCTTGGCGCGCGGCTATACCGGCCGGGATTTAATTATCAAATTTGAAGGCTGCTATCACGGTCATGCCGATTCACTGCTGGTGAAGGCGGGTTCCGGTGCTCTCACACTGGGCATACCCACGTCACCCGGCGTGCCACTCGCCTTGGCGCAATTGACGCTCACCTTGCCGTACAACGACATCGACTCCGTGGCGGCACTCATGGCCACGCATGGCCCCAAAGTCGCCGCGATCATCGTAGAACCTATCGCCGGCAATATGAACTGCATCCTACCCCGGGCGGGTTTTCTGGAAGGATTGAGGGAGATTTGCACGCGCTATGGCACGGTATTAATTCTCGATGAAGTCATGACCGGATTTCGCGTGCATGCCGGTGGCGCACAGGGCCTATACGGCATCCAGCCTGACCTAACGGTGTTGGGGAAAATCATCGGTGGCGGTCTACCCGTCGGTGCCTTCGCGGGCAGCGCAGAAATCATGTCGCATATCGCGCCCAGCGGGGCGATTTATCAGGCGGGCACGCTATCGGGCAATCCACTCGCGATGGCCAGCGGATTAGCCACACTAGCGCTGGTATCAGCCCCGGGGTTTCATCACGCGTTGGCTGATCGCACCCACCAACTCACCACTGGACTCAGCGCCGCAGCACGCCGGGCGGGAATCCCGCTCGTGGTCAACGAAGTGCCGGGCATGTTTGGCTTTTTCTTTACGGATCAGGAACGCGTTGAGACTTTCGAGCACGTAGCGGCGTGCAACATTGAGCGTTTCAAGGTGTTTTTTCATGCCATGTTGGCGGCAGGGGTTTATTTGGCCCCGTCCGCTTATGAGGCCGCATTTATTTCCTCGGCACACACGGCCGAGGTGATTGACGCCACCCTCGACGCCGCGGAACGGGCCTTTGGGCAGTTAAAACGCTGAGTTCTCCGCTGACTGCGTAGCGGAGGATTTAAATCTCGGTAAACAAGCCAACCCGCAGACTCGTTCCAGTGTAAATCTGTTGACCATCGACCGACATGGTCGCGTCCGCGATGCCCATGGTGAGTCCACGTTGCACCATGCGGCGGATGTCGATGCGGTAGGTGATCAGTTTTTTGTCCGGAGGAACCTGCCCAGAAAACTGAATTTCGCTACCGCCGAGCGCCCGCCCACGGCCTAAGCCACCGTTCCACGCCAAGAAAAAGCCGATGAGTTGCCACATAGCATCCAGCCCTAGACAACCGGGCATGACCGGATCACCTTCAAAATGGCATTGGAAAAACCACAACGTGGGATCGATATCGAGTTCGGCAATAATTTCGCCTTTGCCGTAGCGCCCGCCCTTGTCGTCGATGTGCACGATGCGGTCGAACATCAACATGGGTGGTGAGGGCAACTGCGCGTTACCGGGCCCAAACAGCTTTCCACGGCCACAGGCGAGCAGTTCTTCGTGCGTGTAAAAATTTTTCCGCAGACCGTTCAGCATGATGGGCGCGGTGGAATGGGTGGGCGAGGACACTGCCATGAGATTCCGTCCAGAAGGGGACGCGAGTATAACAGCTCATCGCCGCATCTCTCGCTCAATCAAAGTCGAATACGGCCGTTACGCAAGTGTCTCCGGGTTTGGAGTGGAGATGCAGCCGTCCACCGTAGCCTTCTTCCACGATATCGCGCACTACCGACAGCCCAATACCTTGTCCTTCGGTGGATTCGTCCATGCGTAAGCCACGCCTTAACACTTCCTTCAGCATGGGTTCCGGCAAACCCGGGCCGTTATCTTGAACCCTAATCTCTAACGAACGGCGGCGTTGTCCCTGCTTCTCAGGTTGTGGGGCAACCGAAATATGAACTTTGCTGCGTGCCCATTTACAGGCGTTGTCCGCCAAATTACCCACGACTTCCATCAGGTCGCCTTGATCACCATAAAAAAGCGATTCCGGCGCAGCCTCCACCACGATATCGAGGTTGCGTGCGTGGTAAACCTTGCGCAAGGAATCGGCAATTCGCTCCAGCACCGGATTAACCTCGATGGGTGGTGCAAAAGCGTGACGCCCAACGGTCGCGGCGCGCTGCAATTGGTAGCGCACCGTGTCGTTTAGCTGCGCGACTTGGTCTTGCAGAATTCGCCGCGCAGCGTCTTCCAGCGGGGTCGCGTCCAGCGTTGAGCGGATCACGGCTAGTGGTGTTTTAAGGCTGTGGGCAAGGTCGCCTAAAGCATGACGGTAGCGCAGAAGATGGGAATCGCGCGCGGCAATGAGGGCGTTAAGATTGCGGGTAAGGGCGCGCAACTCGCGTGGATACTGCCCGCCGATCGCTGTTTGTCGGCCGGCTTCGATGGCCCGCACCTCAATGGCAACCGCCCGCAAGGGACGCAAACCCCAGCGCAGAATCAGCGTTTGCACCAACAATAAAAACCCGGCGAGAAAGCCAAACCAAAGCGACACACTGCGCCGAAAGCCATCCACTTGCTGCACATAGGCACGGCGCGCCTCGCAAACCTGCAACACAAAAGACGCTGGGCGCGCCCGCCCCCCGGCCTCCCACAACACAGAGTAGCTCAGACAAAACAAAGGTTCTTCTGCGGAACTAACCAACTGCTGAAAAACGAATTCGCCCACCGGCGGCTCCGGCGGCGGCTGTACCCCAAGACCCAACATAGACCGAGAGCGCCATAAAGGCTGACCAGCACCCGCGAAAATTTGTGCGTAATGCCCGGAATCGGGTACCGAGAGCGAGAGATCCGGCAGCGTCTCGGGCATCGGATTGGTAGCCGGAGGGTCCAGATTGGCGAGACTGAGCAGCATGAAAATCTGTGCTTTAAGTCGTTCCTGAACCGATGAAAGTGCGTTGTCGCGAAAAGCCTGATTAATGGCAAAGCCGGCAACGCCCAGAAAAATCACCAGCACAGCACCCGCAGCGACCAGGATTCTGGCATTCAGCGAGCGCGGCATCGGCAGCACGCCGGGCACGTGCGGGACTTACGCTTCGATGCGCGCAGGTGCCGGCGCGTAGCGAAATCGATAGCCCTGGCCGCGCGCGGTCTCGATGGGATTCAAGCTGCGGTCGGGATCGAGCTTACGGCGTAAGCGGCCAATAATGACTTCTAGCACATTGCTATCGCGGTCAGCGTCTTCTTCGTACAAATGTTCGCTGAGCTCACTCTTAGACACCACGCGCCCCGCATGCAGCATGAGGTACTCCAACACCTTGTATTCAAAGGCAGTGATTTCGATCTCTACTTCCCCCGCGTGCAGGGTCTTGCCGGAAGTGTCGAGCGTGAAGGGGCCACAGCGTAGGCGCGGGTCAGACCACCCCGCAGATCGCCGCAACAGCGCGCGCACGCGGGCC
>CAIPNE010000171.1 GCA_903866355.1 uncultured Gammaproteobacteria bacterium | reverse complement strand
TCCAATACAAAGCCGATGGAAGGATTGCCTAATTCGTTAGCGGCCAGCAGTGGTGCCCAAATTTGTTGTTCCAGCCGGGATTCCCGGGCATCCACAAACAGCCTCGGCAGAAAGCCCACATTGAGCAGCGTGGGCGTGTTGCGGCGCACGCTGCGACCTTCAATGCCTATCGGTGTGGCGAGTTCATTGCTGGTGTAGCCTTGATCCGGCACATGGCAGCTGGCGCAAGACAGCGTGTCGTTATGCGACAGCCGGCGGTCGAAAAATAATTGACGACCGAGTTGGATCTGGGCCGTGGTGGGCAGTGGGCCATTCAAGGCTTGGGTGTTGGGCAAACCGAGTTGGCCTGCGCGCAGATGGGCCAGGAGGTCGGTTGGTACGGCATCGCGCGCAGTGAGCGCACGCGAGCGGGTGGTGAATTGCGAGCTGGTGTAGTCGTCGCGCTCGTCGCCGCCGCGCAGCGATGGGGAGGTTGGCACCCGCGCCGCCACGGGTGGCTCGCGCGCGAGTAGGGCGAGGGTCTCCACATCGGCGGCTAAACTCGCCCCATCCAGAAAGCTCGAGGTGTATTCGTTGCGAATACGGCCCGTGGCATCGATGAGAAAGACCCGCAGCGTGTGTGTCACCACGTGGCCCGCCGCATCGGTTTCCAAGTCTTGATGGTAGGCGCGCAGCAGCGTGTCGAGGTCAGCGGGCAGCGCCGCCACGAAGGGCCAGTCCATATCGGGTTTGCGAAAATGCTGGGCGTAGGCCCGCAGCACCTCGGGGGTATCTCGAGCGGGGTCAAAGCTCACACTGATGAAGCGCGTCTGCTGGTTTAACGTGGGGTTTTTGCGCAGACGGGCCGCCACTTGTGACAGCGTGTGGGTCGCCATCGGGCAGCCCACGCCATCCGCGCAGTGGGTATAAATAAAGCTCAGGACCACGATGCGTTGGTCAAAGAGTTCGTGCAGCGTGCGCACGCTGCCGGTTTCGTCACGCACCTGCGCGTTAGTGGCTGCTCGCAGTGGCGGTAACGCATAAGTGCCGGGCACCGGTGCCACCCGGCGCGGGGCGTCGCCCACGGGCTGCTCGTGGGCCATTAACAATCCGCTCAGCGCCAGCAATAAGACCGCTGCGAGCATCCCGGCGGTTTGGCCACGGTGACCCATCTCAGTGATTGAGCGTGGCGACCTCGGGTGCCGGCAACGCCGTTCGGGCTTGCGCCCCCACCGAATAAGCGCCGAGGGTCATCATGTGTGGGCGTCCCAGCTTGGCGCTGATGAAATTGAGCGCAAACGCGGGCTTGAGGGTTTTACCATCCCAGTTGAAGGCCTTCAGATACTGGAGGTCGCCCTGCGGGCCTTCGGTTTTATCCCAATTGCTCACCAACGATGACGTGAAATACACCCGCTGGCCGTCCCAACTCTGCGACACCATGTTGACCTGCTCGCCGATTTTTTTCTCATAGATAACTTTGGGGTGGAAGGCATCGGAGATATCAAACAAGCGCGTCATGCCGTCGTTGAAAGTGTTGACCCACAAACGGGTGTCATCGGCGGAGATTGAGATGTCCACCGGCAGGGGGATTTTTTTGGCATCGCCAATGTCGGCGACCGCCTGACTGCGCCACTCACCCTGGGCGTCGCGATGGATCAGCCAGATTTGTGAGGTCAAGGCAGTGGTGGTGAAACAGTAATCGTGTTTTTCCTGCCAGGCGCAGCGGATTTCTAAGGGTGCGCCGGGGACGTCCAGAATTTTGAGCGGTTTGCGGGTGTGCAGATCCCACACCACGACCGTGTTGCCAAAGTGTTTCATGGCCTGCGGATCGGCCATCATTTGGCCCAGATTCATCATGTAGTTGTTCCAGCCGGTAAAGGAGGAAGTCAGCATGACATTGAGTCGCGGCAGTGCCCGCACGTCATAGCCATAGCCGTCCGCCATTTTTCCGGATTTCACTGCACCCTGCAGATTGTCATCGGTGGGCATCCAATGGGTGGTGATGTACTCGCCCTCATTGGTGTATTCGGCCATGCCGGTCCGCCCGCCGTGGTCCTGATTGTTCGACAGCCCCGTGATGAGCATGCGGCCCGGCAGCGCATAAAAAGTGTGTGGGCCCACAATGCCGCCGGTAGCGGCCACGAAATCCGTGATGGTGTGGATTAGCTTGGGTTTGGCTGGGTCGCTGTAGACATCGAAGATGAAAATATTGCTGCTGTCGAGGCCGCCCGCCCAGAGGGCGCGCCGGTCGTCGCTATAGCCCGAATGATGCGCTTCGTTGCGCCCGCCCACGGGCAGGCTGGCCAGCATTTGGCCGTAGGTTTTAGATTTTGGCCGCAGGTCGACCGTCACTAATTTATCCTGCTCATCGCCGACTTCCATGACGCCCAAGGTCCAGATGTACATAAAGTCTTCCGGCCCGGTGAGGCGCTTCATGTAGGGCGAGATGCAGGTTTCGTCTGCATAGGCGGGGGTTAGCGCCAACAGGCCGAGGGCGAAAGCGAGGCAGTGCTGAATGATTCGGGAATTTAAGCGCATGACGAGCCTCCTAGGCTGTGGGTGACAAAACGCGCGATTAAGCCCCTAAACTGCGTTAAATCGGCTGGCAGGTCGCCACCGCATCGGGCCGGTAAATTGACCTTGCAAGACCCGCGATAACAACAGCATGAAGCATCAATATCTGAAGACGAGATTAGCCTAGGCACCTAAATGCTGCCAAGTCTTTTGGTCGGGCAGGGTGGCGCTACCGATGTGCCATCACGCACCACCGCGCGCCTGGCCGCCGTGCCGCGGCGGATCAAGTGTGGCGAGTCAAGGGTTTGCGGTGGGTAGGTTCAGCAAGCCTTGGCCCATTTGGATCGGCGATCCGGTCGTTAGCCCGTCGACCAAGGTGAAACCCCGCGGCGCAAACACGATGATCGTCGAGCCGTGTTGGAACCAACCCATCTCCTGGCCCTTGCTGAAGCGCGCCGCGCAGGGCAATTCGTCGGGCCCGTGGTAGTTCAGCCCGAGCAGGTGGCTCAGCCAATTCAAGCGCAGGCTGGCCACCAGAATGGCCGCCACCGGCACCAGTGCGATGGGCGGGCCGACGGGTTGACCCTCCACCAGCAGCCGGGTGTGGATGACCGCACGTTCGTTTTTGCAGAACAGCTTCTCCACCCGCTTGAGCGCGATGGGGTTGACGTTCCAGGTGTCGCCGGCGTGGTGGGTGACATGCTGGACCGCGCAATCATGGGGGGCATGAAAGCGGTGATACATGCTGGCCGTGAGCCGTAACGTGACGTAGCAGCCGTCGCGGTAGGGCTCGAAAGCCGTCGGGTTGCTGCCGAACAGATCAGGCAAGGTGTAGGGAAAGCCCTTGGCCTGGAACACCTGCAGGCCTTGCACCGGCCCACAGGCGCCAACGATGGCATCGCACGGGCTGCACAACACGGTGGGGTTAGAGTCGACCACACGGGCGCCGGGTTTTAGCTCGCGGATGAAGCAGTCGTGCAGGCTATCAAAGTGTTGTTTCTTCGCGTCACCTAGATCCAGTTCGCTGAACAGTTGCCAGATGCGTATCGACAACCTAGCCACCACCGGCTGGCGGATCTGGCTGAACCAACCCATAAAGCGGGTTAGCAAAAGACGTGGCACGCGGTTGGTGAGCAGGAAGTTTAGGTCCTCTTGTTGCAAGATCCGGTCGCGAAGTTGGTAGATTTTCATGAGCCTGTCAAAGCAGATGGGTAAAAAGGCAGTATCTGATTAGGAGCTGCCCGATGAATGAAACCTTTGCGCTGTCGGCCGTGGTCACGGCCATGCTGGCGGTCACGCTGCCGTGGGCCAAGCGCCGGATCGAGCTGTCGCTCGCCAAACACCCCTCGTTGACCGGACATTCCCGCATGGCCAAGCGGGTGGCGTCCTTGGTGCCGGGCTATGCGTACGATGCGACGCGATTCTTCAACTCGGATCACGCACCGGTCGCGGTCGTGGCGCGCCGGCGGGCCGGCTTGGCGCGCTTGGCCAGCCTGTACACCGAGCGCTATGCCCGCTCGCTGGCGCTGACGGCGCAAGCCGCCGAGGGCTTGTCTGATCTGCAGTTCACCGGTGCCTACCGGGTGCCGTTCCAGTACAGCCCGTATCTGCGCCAGCAGCTCCGCGTGGCCAGCTTTGTGCGGGAGTCGGCCGGCGTCACCATTACCGACCTCGATGGCAACGTCTTCTACGACCTCACCGGTTCGTATGGCGTGAACGTGTTCGGTCAGGACTTCTACAAGCAGTGCATCGCCGAAGGCAGCGCCCGCGCCCAAACGCTTGGTCCACTGCTGGGTAGCTATCACCCTTGCGTGGTCGACAACATTGCACGGCTGCGCGAAATTTCCGGCTTGGACGAGGTGTCGTTCCATATGAGCGGCACCGAGGCCGTGATGCAGGCCGTGCGGCTGGCGCGTTACCACACCAAGCGAACCCACCTGGTGCGCTTCTGCGGCGCCTACCACGGCTGGTGGAGCGACGTGCAACCCGGCCCGGGCAACCCGGACAAGCCGCGCGCGACTTATACCCTGAAGGAGATGGACGGCGACAGCCTGCGCGTGCTGCGCACCCGCCGCGACATTGCCTGCGTGCTGGTCAACCCGCTGCAGGCCTTGCTCCCCACCAAAGGTGCGCCGGGTGACGCCTCGTTGGTCGACAGCGCCCGCCGCGCGGCGTTCGACCGCCTCGCCTACACCACCTGGTTGCACCAGTTGCGCGAGGTCTGCACCCAGCGCGGCATCGTGCTGATTTTCGACGAGGTGTTCCTCGGTTTCCGCCTGGCGCCAGGCGGCGCGCAAGAATACTTCGGTGTGCGTGCCGACATGGTGACCTACGGCAAGACGCTGGGGGGTGGCCTGCCGGTGGGCGTGGTGTGCGGCCGTAAGGCGCTGATGAAACGCTTCCGCGAAGACCGGCCGGCCGACATTTGTTTTGCCCGCGGCACTTTCAACGCCCACCCCTACGTGATGGCCACCATGCAGGTGTTCCTCGAACAGCTCGACACGCCCGCGGTGCAGGCGATCTACCACGGACTGGACGCGCGCTGGGACGCCCGTGCCGCGCAGCTCAACCGCCGGCTGCAGGAAGCCGACCTGCCAGTGCAGGTCGCGAACCTCAGCTCGGTGTGGACGGTGTGCTACACCCAACCCTCGCGCTACAACTGGATGCTGCAGTTCTACCTGCGTGCGCAGGGCTTGGCGTTGAGCTGGATCGGCACCGGACGGCTGGTTTTCAGCCTGAATTACCGCGATGCCGACTTCGAGGAGGTGGTCAGCCGCTTCGTGTCGGCGGCGCAGGCAATGCAGGCCGACGGCTGGTGGTGGCACGACGCCACGCTGACCAACAAGGCGATCAGACGCGGAATTCTGCGGGAACTCTTGGCCCATCGGTGCTGAACGCTAGTGGTGACGAGGGGCCGGCCGGTGGCGTTGTCTAGGGTGCACGGTGACCTTCACCCCGGAGCGCTGGGTTGAGCGGGTGCGGGGTCGCGTGGTGCATCGGATCGATCAATTCACCCCGCAGCAGGTATAGCGGGGCGCGATGGTAGAGCCAGATGTCATGAAAGGGGTCGGTCAGAATTTTGTTGGCCCACACCAGCCCGGTCTGCACGTCGCGTAGGAAAAACAAATGCACAGTACGGAATGCCAAGCCACCCGCGCCCAGCCACAGCCAGACCCAGCCGACGTTGCGTAGGTAGCCGTCGAAGTCGGTGTGCGCCGTCAGCATGCCCCATAGATCGGGCTGCAACGCGACCACCACCGGGGCGGCCGCCCACAGCGCCAGCAACACGATTTTGCGCTGCAGGTTGTAGCCCACTTTGATGTCTTCCTTGTGCTCGTGGGTGGCCTGGTTTACATGGTCGTAACCCTTGGGCTCGAAGAAGAAATGGCCACTCTGGCGGCTGGTCATCGAGATCAGCCAGG
>CAIPNE010000170.1 GCA_903866355.1 uncultured Gammaproteobacteria bacterium | reverse complement strand
GTTTAATCAGGTGTTCTTCACAGACGCGGAAATTCCGCCAGAAAACCTCATTGGCGCGGTGGGCGATGGGTGGAAGATTGCCATGACCACCTTGGCCCACGAGCGGCGCAACGCCGATGCGCTCAAACGGTGGGGTCGTGCGTCCGATCGGGCCGGCCGTATTTACGCCGAAGAGCGCGCCGAAATCGCGACCGTGATGGAGCCTTATCGCTGGTATCCACAACGTGCTGGACGGGTCGATTTAACGTTCTCGCGGGCCCGCGAAACGGGCCGCATCGCGGAGCCCGCGGTGCGCCAAGAACTGGCACGCCTGCTGATGCTCGCGCAATGCGCCGAGTGGATGGCGCACCGCGCGCGACACGCCAAAGCCTTAGGCCGGCCCGAGGGTCCCGAGGGTTCCTTGGGCAAACTCGCCGCCAGCCACATCGCCCGGGCTGCCGCCCAAGTTCACACGCTGATTAGCGGCGCGGACGCCATGTTGGCCGGGCCGGAGGCGCCGTTAGAGGGGCTCATCGCCGAAATTCTGCTCTCCGTGCCGGCGACGTCCATCGCCGGCGGCACCGATGAAATTCAGCGCAACATCATCGCCGAGCGGGTGCTCGACCTGCCGCGTGAGCCGCGGATGGATACCGGCCCGTTCCGCGATGTGCCGCGCAATCCGCCGCGTCCGCGCTGAGCATCCCGCCCACGGCAGCATCCTGCGGCCTAGCCACGGCCCCGCGCCCGTCGAGCGCGGGGTCGATCACTACCCAACGCAAGGGAGCGGCACCAGCGACCCGCGGCCGCCGGCGCTCAGGGACGTTCAAATACCGCCGCCAAACCCTGACCACCGCCCACGCACATAGTCTCCAAACCAAAGCGCCCATTGCGACGCTTGAGCTCATGCAGCAGCGTGACCAGCATGCGCATCCCAGTGGCGCCAATGGGGTGACCCAAAGAAATGCCCGAGCCGTTGACGTTCAAGCGCGATGGATCGTGCCAATCCCACGCCTTGAGCACCGCCAGCGCCTGCATCGCAAAGGCCTCGTTGAGTTCCACCAAATCGAAATCGGCAAACGAAAGCCCGGTTCTGGCCAGCAACTTTTGCACCGCCGGCACCGGGCCTATGCCCATGGTGGCGGGCTCGCAACCAGCCGACGCCCAGCCGTACAAATACCCCATGGGTTCGAGATTGAGTTCAGCCAGCTTATCTTCGGCCACCACCAAACAGGCTGCCGCCGCATCGTTTTGCTGGCTGGAATTACCCGCCGTCACGGTGCCGTCTTTCAGCAATGGCCTGAGTTTAGCGAGGCTCTCCAGGGTGGTTTCAGGACGAATGCCTTCGTCGCGTTGGAATATCACGCTCGCCCCCCGGCCCTGCGGCACCTCCAGCGGCACCACTTCATCGTCGAAGCGTCCAGCGGCCCACGCCGCGGCGGCTTTGCGGTGACTTTCCATGGCAAAAGCGTCGGCCGCCTCACGGGTAATGTTGTAGTGACGACCCAGATTCTCGGCGGTTTCGGGCATTCCCGAAATAAAACCAAAGCGTGCTTCGGGCTGGGAGCGTTCGCGGCCGCGCTGCAGGCGGTCGTGCATCGTCACCGAGCCCGAGCGCGATCCCCAGCGTAAATCGGTGGTGTAGTACTCAATATTGCTCATGCTTTCCACGCCGGCCGCGATCACGACATCCGCCGCACCCGTAGACACCATCATGGCCGCATCGATGAGCGCTTGAAGGCCTGAACCACAGCGACGGTCTAGCGTGTAGCCCGGCACCTCAATGGGCAAACCCGCCGCCAGCGCGGCATAGCGGGCCAGACACGGCGCTTCGCTCGAAGCATAGGACTGCGCCATCACAACCTCATCAATACGCTGCGGGTCGATACCACTGCGCGCTACCAGCGCTTTGAGTACGGCGGCCGCCAGGGCGTCAGCGGGCAAGGGCTTTAACGTGCCGCCGAAGGTGCCGACGGCCGTACGGATGGGACAAACGATAGCTGCACGGCGCATGGCGGAGCTCCTACTGAAATGGATGGGTGGCGAGTGAGGCCTATAAAAAGGTGCTATCGGGCGAGGGGCCCGGATGCGGATTCGAGCCTGTTCTGGCGCCCAAAGCAAGCCGGAATTGTCCGGCACAGCCGCCGGTATATTTTTATCTGCGCGCGGTGGACGCAAATTGTTAGAGTTGGCTGCCCTTGGTTTATTCGCCTAGGCCTGCGTTGGGCCGTGGTCTATTGGTCGGAGTCCGTTTAGCGTTCATTTAAGGAGACACCGTTGAAACTTGATTCATCCCTCACCGCCGTCATCACCGGTGGCGCTTCTGGCTTGGGTGCCGCCACCGCGCGGCAACTGGCTGCCCATGGTGTGAAAGTCGCGATTTTTGATCTCGATGCCCAACACGGCGAGCAAGTAGCCGCCGAGATCGGCGGCGTATTCTGCCAAGTGAACGTCGCCCACGCGGCGGAGATCGACGCGGCTTTCGCCAAATCGCGAGCCCTCATCGGCCAAGAGCGAATACTCGTCAATTGCGCCGGAGTCGGTGGGGGTGCGGCAAAAACCGCCTCGCGGGACCGACAAACCGGCGAGATTCGCGAATACCCCTTAGAAAATTTCGAACGCATCATCCAAATTAATCTCATCGGCACTTTCCGCTGCATCACCAAAAGTGCGGCCGGCATGCTGACCCTGCCGCTCCTCGAAGACGGTGAACGGGGTGCGATCGTCAACACTGCGTCCGTCGCGGCCGAGGATGGGCAAATTGGCCAGGCGGCCTACACTGCCTCCAAAGCGGGGGTGGTGGGGATGACGTTAACCATCGCCCGGGATTTGGCCAGCGAAGCCATCCGCGTAAACACCATCCTGCCCGGCATCTTTGACACCCCGCTGCTGCAGCGCGCAGCCCCGGCGGTTAAAGCGAGCCTCGCCACCCAAGTACCGTTTCCTAAACGACTGGGCATCGCCGAGGAATTCGCTCAGTTGGCGCTGACGATGATCACCTGCAATTATCTTAACGGTGAAGATGTGCGGCTCGACGGCGCCATCCGCATGGCACCGCGCTAACGGCGCCACGGCCCATCAATCCCCGCCCTATCAAGAAGGAAAACCACATGTCTGAAGCTTGGATCATCGATGCCTGTCGCACGCCACGCGGCGTGGGCAAGGCGGGGAAAGGCGCGCTGTCGGCTTGCC
>CAIPNE010000169.1 GCA_903866355.1 uncultured Gammaproteobacteria bacterium | reverse complement strand
ATCCCTCTCTCTCCGCCAATCCCTTAATGAAACCCGCACGGCCACGCGCCTTGCGGGTTTTTTTATGGGTGGCACAAAAGCCTCTAGCACCCCCACTTCTGACCAGCCCTACCCACCGGGAAGTAGACGCACGGCAGGCATTCCCACACGGCGGGAACCAAGCCCCACGCCGTTAAGATGAGCCGGCGCGTTGCTGGGGGGTGAGGAAACCGAATTCTGCCGCGCCCGCTGACAACGCGCTGGGTCACTGGCGTCGGTCCCGGCCAATCAACGCAACAGGGTGGTCTGGAGAATTCAGCCCGCTTTAATGGCCTCAACCAGCCAGATAGCACCACCAAGCGCCACAGAACCATCCTTGTCGTGCGCGGCAAAGGCCAATCTGAGTCGCTCCGCTGCCGTCACCCGCACCGCTTTACTGGTTTCAGCGAGCGCCGAGGCCGAGGGGCCAATCTGCAGGATTAGACGCACCGCCGCCTCCACCCCGCCGTCGCGCGTGAGACAGAGGGGGAAATCCAGCGCCGTGAACACCAACTGTGTAAAGCCTGCCCGCGCCAGAATGCCCGCAAGCCGCTCCCGATCCGCTAAGGCAAAAGGGCCAGGTACCGTGGTCGTGGTCGTGGTCGTGGTCGTGGTCGTGGTCGTGGTCGTGAGAGGTGAGGTCGTGGGCAGCAGTTCGCGCACAGCATCCATCGGCAGCGTCACCCACTGATTGTGGGCTTCCTCACGCCAACAGCTAAACACCAAGCGGCCGCCAGTGCAAAGATTGGCGGCAATGTTGGCGAACGCACGGTCAGGATCCGCAAAGAACATCAAACCAAACTGCGACACGACGAGGTCAAACGGCGTCTCGCTCTGCCAGACCGAGGCATCCGCCTGGACCCACTTCGCCTGGCCACCCATCTGTTCTGCCGCCACGGCCAGCATCGGCGCGGAGACATCCAAGCCTGTGACCTGCGCTCCATCTGCCAGCCACAGCGTGCAGGTCGCACCCGTGCCGCAGCCCACGTCGAGCACGTGCTGCCCCGCAACCGGCCCTACCCGCGCCTGCAACGCCGCCGAGGCGTGGGCAAACATGAGGTCTAGGCTGGCTTGCAGTGCGACAAATTTCTCGCCCACACGGCCATTCCAAAGATCAATCTGTGCTTGGTTTGAGTCGCTCATAAATGCTCCGCCGATTGCCCTGCGTGAAAGTTGGGAATAAGCCGCGCCAAGTGGCGTGCAGCGCAGGAACCTGCAGGATATCGCTCCGCCGCCAGCGCGGACACCACCAGCATTTCGCTGTGCGCGAGGGTTTCGGGGAACGGTCTCGATGGCAAGATTGAACGCATGGCTTTGCGCCGATCGCACTACCGTGCAGCACCATCAGTACAGGTGGCACGCGCAAGACAACTTAGCCAGAAAAAAACTGGCGTGCGTTGCATCACGCCGGACAAACAACGGCAATGACCTGGGTCGGCACGCGCAGCCCCGCTCGACCTCCTCGCCGTCGCAAACGCCACCCCGCAGAAAATCTGTGCGCTGCCCGCGAACACACCCACCGCGATAAATTGAGATCCCGGCCGCACGGCGACTTAAGCTAGCCATCCATATCATCAGCCTGTCGCGAGTAAGCCCAAGCCATCCTGTAAACTCAAACCTTGTTGGACTCAAGCCGCCGGGCGAAAATTTAAAAACGCTCACACCCGACCCTGGCTAATCGCCACGCAGGCAAGGCCAAGTTCCCAACAAATTCCGTGCGCCAAGGGCGCGAAAATCTACCGGTGGCCCCCTGGCCGCAACCTCGTTTAGGAGCGAGATTTTGCCCATTCCTTTGCATTGGATCGGGGTATCCGCGGTTGCGGCCGTGTTTGTCGTGATGTTCTCGCTGGGGCTCACGCTCGGTCGAGAACACATCGCGGCGGCGCTCACCCGACGCGTGGTGCTGACCGTGGTGGTCTTCGCAGTCATCGTGCCTATTCCGGTGCTCGCGGTGCTGGTCGTTAAAATATTTAACCCGCCGCTGCCGGTGGCGATTGGCATTCTGTTAATGGCCATCTCGCCCGGCGCACCCGTGGCGATGCGACGGGCGCTCGATGCGGGGGGCGACCACCATTTTGCCCCCGCGTTACATCTGGCCATTGTGTTGTTTGCCGTGGTGAGCGTTCCTGTGAGCGTGATGGTCATCGATAAAATCATCGGTACCGATTTTATCGTCTCGGCACTCGACATCGGACGCCAAGTTTTTTTTGCGCAACTGCTCCCGCTCGCACTCGGTGCTTCGATACGCGCATGGCGGCGACCACTAGCCGTGCGTTGGTCGCTGCCACTCGCGCGCGTGGGGAACCTGCTGATCCTCGGAATGGGCTGCCTCGCACTGATTGACCTGCCATCGATCCTCGAGCGGATCGGCTGGGTACCGAGCCTCGCAGGGTTCGGGATCACCGTAATTTCGTTGGCCATCGGTGCGGCTTTTGGCCACCGCGAGGCACAGGTCTGGCCCGCTTCGGCCGTTGCGACGGCAATGCGTAATCCGGGGCTGGCGTTGCTGATTGCCACACTCAATCACGCCTCACCGGCAGTTATCACCGGCATCATTGGCTACGCAATTGGCCTCGCCCTCGCCATGATCGGATTCCTCCAGTGGCGCCGGCGGGTCACTGCCCGCTAGCGCCGGACGCGGCGCCTGCAATCCCCGGATACGCCATACTCGACGGGCAGTCCGGCGGAGCGAGCGTCGGTGGCAACAAAATTTAGGCCGGCCCAACTGCCCTGCCCTCAGCCTAAATGGGCTCCAGAGAACCCTCCGCTCTGCCGACAACATGAAAAGCCTTTTCAGGATCTAAAAAAAGATGATCGAAGACCAAGACGAACTCGCACCAGCGGTGCCCCGTCGTCGTGCGCGCATCTGGGTGTGGAGCATCCTCCTACTCAGCACACTCGGTGGCAGCGGCTGGCTGGCATGGCGTTATGTGCGGGCCAACGATAGTGCCGCCTGGTTAAAAGTGGCCGACGAAGCGCGCTTGGCCGGACACCTCAACGAAGCCGTGCTGCAATACAAGAACGTACTGCAAATTGATCCCCAACAAACGCTGGCTCGCTGGCGGTTGGGGCAGATCTATCTGGATCTCAAGCAGGCGGCCCCGGCGATCATCGAACTGGAGCGCGCCCGCCCACTGCTAGCAACCCATCCTGAACTCGCACTGGACTTAGCGCGTGCCCGTTTAGGCAACGGCGAACCCAAAAAGGCGCTGGCTGCGCTCAACACTTGGACCGGTGAGCGTACCGCCGAGGTCCTCGCACTAGAGGCGCAGACGCAGCTGGCCTTGGGCGAGACCGCACAAGCCAAAAAAATGCTGGCCAAGGCCATGGTGGAGCACCCGCAGGCACCCAGCCTCTTGCTTGCCACCACGCGCCTGGCGTTGTCGCAGCAAGATTTGGCCGGCGCGGCTGAGTCGCTAAAAAGTGCATTGCAGGCGGCGCCGGACGACCCCGAAGCGCTGCTCTTGAGTGGCAAAATTACCCTGATGCAGAATAATTTCCCCGCTGCCGAGATCGCGTTTCGCGCCAATCTCATCCACGCGCCACGCAAAGAAGAGGGCTACGCGGGGCTAATCCAAAGCTTATTAGCCCAAAACAAAGGCAAAGAAGCCCATGTGGCGTTAGCTGAATTGGTGAAAGTAGCGCCCAAAAGCATAGACACTCGTTTTGCACAGGGCACGGTTGCCTATGCGGATCGTAACTGGGGTGCGGCGGAAACCGACCTCCTCGACATCATCAAGTTCATGCCGAACAACCCGCGAGTGCTGCTCATGCTGGCGGACGCAGAGCTGCATCAAAAAAAGTTTAACCAGGCCGAAGCCCACCTAAAAACTTTCCGCACCAACTACCCAGAACACCCTGGTGGCGCCCGACTGTATGCCCATCTGATGCTGGAACTAGGTCGCCCCAAGGAAGCCGTTGCGGCGCTCCAGCCGATCATTGGTGAGGCGAGCGACGATCCAGGCCTGTTGGCGCTACTGAGTTACGCGCAGTTTGCGGCGGGCGATGTTAAAAACGGTGCCGCCACACTGGCGCGCGCCCAAACACTGGCGCCAGATGCACCCAGCCTGAAGGCCCAAAAAGCGCTCGGTGAAGTGCTGGCGGGTGATACCGCAGGTGGCCTGAGTGCGCTGGAAGGCTTGGTCGCCGCCGCGCCAGATAACGCCGCCCCTCGCCAATTGCTGGCCTACTTGCAGGTGATGGTCGGTCAATCAGAGGCGGCCGTGGAATCGGCGCAAGCGTTGGTCAAACTGCGGCCTAAAGACGCCATGGCGTTCAACCTGTTGGGGATCGCCCAGGGACAAGCCAAACGACCCGAAGATGCCGCCCGCAGTTTCGCGCAAGCCATCGCGATTGACCCTAACTTTGCGCCGGCGTTGGCCAACGCCGGCATGCTGGCACTGAACCGCAAAGAGGTTAAACAGGGACGCGCCCAGCTCGAAGCAGCCCTGGTGGCCGACCCCGCTTACACGTCCGCGTCGCTGGCGTTAGCGCTGCTGGCCGACCGCGAAGGGCGGAGCGCAGATGCGCAACGACTCGTTGAACAAGCGGCCATCGCGCAACCCCGCGCCGCGCAACCTCGCTGGATGCTGGCGCTGCATAGTTTGCAGCAACACGATAGTGCGACGGCCTTGCGTTACGGGCGGGAAGCCTTCGACATTGCCCCGACCGAGCCGAAAAGTCGGCTGCTGTACTCGCAGATATTACTGGGCGCACAACAGCCTGAAAAAGCGCGCGAACTGCTGATAGCGTTGCATCAAGAAGCGCCGGCGTTCGCCCCTGCCGCGTTGATGCTGGCCGAAGCCTACCGTCAATTAGGGAAGATAGACGCCGCGCGTGAGACTTATCAGGCGCTCTTAAAAACTCACCCAGACGATCTCCAAGCGCTGTGGGGCTGGTATCGACTGGAAGCTGGCAGCAAGCATTTAGACGCCGCGCGAGTGGTCGTGGCCCGCCTGCAAAAAGCCCGACCCACCAGTGCGCTGGGCGACCAGGCGAGTGGCGAATTAGCCGCCGCAAACGGCGATTATGCCGCGGCGGCGAAGTCCTTCGCTGCGGCCTTCGACAAGCAACCCTCAACCGGGATTCTCATCCAGCTGGCGGGTGCACTGCAGGCGTCGGGTGATTTGTCAGGGGCGCAGGAGCGCCTCACACACTGGCTAATCGCCCACCCGGACGATATTCCCGTGCATGGCAACTTGGGCGAACTTGCGTTGACGCAGGGCCAATTTGCCGCAGCTCAAGCCCAGTTTGAGGCCTTACTGAAAACCGCACCCGACAACCCGATAGCACTCAACAATCTCGCTTGGTTGTATCAGCGCGCTGGTGATCCGCGCGCGCTCAGCTTCGCGGAGCGGGCGGCCACAGCGTTGCCGGACAGTCCAGAGGCTGCGGATACGTTGGGCTGGATTTTAGTCCAAGAGCGCAACCTGCAGCGGGGGATAAAACTGCTAGAACGCGCACACCGTGATGCCGGCGCCGACCCAAG
The DNA here is from genome assembly GCA_903866355.1 of uncultured Gammaproteobacteria bacterium. GTDB lineage: Bacteria > Pseudomonadota > Gammaproteobacteria. The sequence continues at coordinate 12,551 of CAIPNE010000169.1, read as the reverse complement.
CATTGCTTATCACTACGCCTACGCGCTAGTAGAAACCGGCAGCGTGGCACCGGCTCGGGAAATTCTAAAGCGCTTGCTCGCCGCGCCCCGCAAATTTGAGGAGCGTGAAAAGGCCGAATTACTCCAGCAAAAAATCGGCGCGGGTTAATTCTCAAAACCCGCGCGCGCGCCGGCCAGAACGCTAGGCCGGCAGATACGCATTGACCTGGATTTCTACCAACTGCCCAGGAAAGCTTAAGGCCGTCACGCCTAAGCCGGTCCACGTGGGGGGCGGATTTTGGCGCAGCAGGTAGCGGTCTTTGATCAGGATAAAAGGCTCGAGCTGGCTATGGATGTCGACATGGTAAGTCGTCATCGCATAAACATGCTCAAAGCCTGCGCCGGCCTCACTTAACACCGTGCGCACGTTTTCAAAGGCCTGCACAATCTGCGCTTCTAGCCCTTCAATGACCCGCATATTAGCGTCCCGCCCCACCTGCCCTGCGCAGTAAATCCACGGACCAATGCGCACGGCAGGCGCGTAGTGAAAGCGCTCAACGATGTGCTGCATGCTTGCTGGCACCACTGTTTGTCTGATCATGGTCGCTCCTCCCTCACTGGGTTTACGTTATTTTCCACCGACGCTCCAAGCAATCAACACGTTGCCGGGCATCCATTTATTCCACATGGCATAGCCCGACACCGTGTAGATCATGCCATTGGCGATAGCGGGCCCGGACCCGTTCAGCGAGCCCCCGTGCGCAGCCACGCGATTGACCGTGGTCAGCGGCTGGGTGGTGTCCTCGTCCCACAGAACTTTGCCGCTGGCCGTATCCACAGGACGACCAAAGCTTTCATAAGACGGAGCACGCAGATTCTCCTTTTTTTCGATTATTTTTAATATTTTTTATACTTAAAAATGTCTTCGCTCCGTCCTCTTTCCCGCACGGCTGAAACGGTGCCAGACTAGGAACATCTCACGCTTAGAAGGATTTGGCCATGGATATTGGTTTTTTGATGATCGCCACAAACCAGTCAGGCAATCTGGCGCAGATTGCGCAGCGCGCCGAGGCAATCGGGTGCGACTCGCTGTGGATTCCCGAACATCCCATCATTCCTCGTGGCGACCACACACCGTATCCCTTCGGCGGCCCGCTACCCGAGCACTATGGTCGTTGGAGCGATCCGTTCATCGCGCTGATGGTGGCCGGCGCGGCGACTACCCGCATCAAGCTGGCCACGGGCATCTGCCTGCTGCCAGAGCGTGAAACGCTGGTGACGGCTAAAACCATTGCCAGCCTCGACTACTACACGGGCGGGCGAGTATTGCTTGGCATCGGCGCGGGCTGGCTGAAGGAAGAAACCGAAATCATGGGGGCCAACTTTGGTACCCGTTGGCAACGGATGCGCGAGATGACCGAGGCCATGCGTAAGCTATGGACTGAAGACCATCCAAGCTATGCGGGTCAGCACGTCAATTTCCCGCCGGTACGCAGCGAGCCTAAGCCGCTGCAAGCAGGCGGGCCGCCGTTGCTGCTGGGTGGTCACGGCGAGAAAGCTTTGCGCCGGATCGCACGTAGCTACGATGGCTGGTGCCCCTTAACCAACGATCCCGTGGCCTTCGCCCGCGAGGCCGCCGAACTCAAAGAGATGTTCCGCGCGGAGGGCCGGGATCCCGCAACACTCAGCCTCAGTCCTTTTGTGGATCCCGAAAATGGCAAGTTGTCGGACAGCGCGCTGCGCGGCTTTCGCGAGGCCGGTGCACAACGTTTGGTGATGTTCTACAGCACGCAAACCCAAGAGCTAGCCGAGGGTGCTGCCCCCTATCTGGAGAAAATTGCCAACATCGTGACACGCGCGCGCGACCTCTAAGAAGAAGCCGCCTGACGGTGTGCGGGGTGCCGCCGCCCGGCCCTTAAAGGAAACGCTCCAACGCGCGGCGAGAGCGCGGATCGAGCGCCGCCGGATCGTCCACCATAAATTGCAGACCGTGGCTGTCGGTAATGAGCAATCGCCCGCCGGCGAGACGGCGGATGTCTTCCTCGGCTTTGAGCGTCAGCTGCGTCGGTCCGCGATCCGTTTGCAGCGTCCACACACTGGGTGTGGCAAAGGTCGAGACTTTCTCAATACTGAGAATGCGTGGCACAAATTCACGCGGTGCCAGCTCGTCCAGCAGTAGTTTTTGCGTGGCGAGCGGCATTTCGTCCAGCCGCTCAATGCAGACTAATTCTTGGCCGAGGGTCGAGACAATCGCGACAAACTCGTTAGGCGCCGTGAGTGGGAATGCCCGCACCGGCAGCACGTCGAGATGACAAGAACCATCGGCCAAAGTCAGTGTCAGCCGCCCGCGCGGTGTGCGTTCCAGCGTGAATTGCGTGCTCATGACTGGGCGTCAGCCATATCGCCGTCCTCATGTTGTCGTAGTTGAGCCTGATAGAGCCGGGCGTAAATACCATCCTGCGCCAGCAAATTAGTGTGGCTGCCAATCTCGGCCACTCGCCCACGGTCCAACACCACTAGGCGGTCGGCCTTGCGCAACGTGGAGAGGCGGTGGGCGACGGCAATGGTGGTCCGGCCACGGACTAGATTTTCCAGCGCACGCTGAATTTCTTTCTCGGTTTCGGTGTCCACCGAAGAAGTCGCCTCATCGAGAATGAGAATGCGCGGATTGATGAGCAACGCACGCGCAATGGAAATGCGTTGGCGTTCGCCGCCCGACAACCCCTGGCCACGTTCCCCCACCAGGGAATCGTAGCTCTGCGGCAAGCGCAGAATGAAATCGTGCGCATGGGCGGCCCGCGCAGCCGCCACAATTTCTGCCCGGGTGGCGGCCGGCTTGCCGTAGGCGATGTTGTCCGCCACGGTGCCAAAAAAGAGAAAAGGTTCTTGGAGCACTAAGCCGATATGCGAGCGAAAAGACGCTAGCGTGAGGTTTCGGATATCCACGCCATCGAGCAGAATTTCTCCTTCGGCGACATCATAGAAACGGCACATCAGGTTAACCAGCGTGCTTTTACCCGAACCACTTTGGCCCACTAAACCAATCATCTCCCCCGGTGCGATATCCAGACTAATCCCCCGCAGCACCTGCCGGCTGCCGTAGCGAAAACCCACACCACGCAGCTCGATGCTGCCCCGCACGACCGGCAAAGTCACCGGCTGGCGCGGTTCAGGAACACTCGAAACATGATCGAGAATATCGAAAATACGCTTCGCGGCAGCTGCCGCCTTTTGGGTGTTAGAAACGATGCGGCTCATGGAGTCGAGGCGTGCGTAGAAGCGCCCGATGTAAGCCAGAAAAGCGGTGAGAACGCCCACGGTGATCTCGTGCCGGGAAATTTGGAAAATCCCGAAGCCCCAGACGACCAACAGCCCGACCTCGGTCAATAGGCTCACGGTCGGCGCGAACAGCGCCCATGTTTTGTTCAGACGATCATTGAGCGCGAGGTTGTATTGGTTGGCGACCAGAAAGCGTTTGCTCTCGCGTTCTTCTTGCGCGAAGGCCTTCACCACGCGAATGCCGGGGATAGTGTCCGACAAGACATTGGCAACCTCCGACCACACCCGCATGAGCTTCTCGAAACCCGTTCGCAAACGGTCACGCACGGCGTGAATCATCCAGGCAATAAACGGCAAGGGCAGCAGGGTGGTCAGTGCCAGCCAAGGATCAATGGAAAACAAAATGGCCGCGGTCATGAGGATAACCAACACGTCGGTGGCGAAATCCAGCGCGTGCAGGGACAGAAAAACACAGATGCGGTCGCTCTCTGAACCTAAGCGACTGATGAGATCCCCGGTGCGTTTGCCGCCGAAATATTCCAACGACAAGCCCAGCAAATGGTTAAACGTGGTGGTGCGTAAATCGGCCCCGATCCGCTCAGACACGAGCGCCAGCAGGTAGGTTCTTGCCCAACCCAATACCCACGCAAATAGGGCTGCACACAACAACCCACCGAGGTATAGAATCAGGCGCGATTGGTCGATGGGCGTGCCGTTCTGGAAAGGAATGAGCACCTTGTCCATCAACGGCATAGTGAGATAGGGTGGGATTAAGGTCGCAAAAGTCGACCCCAAAGTGCACAGGAAGCCCAAAAAGAGCTGCGTGCGGTAGGGTCTTGCGAAGCGCCAAAGTCGGAACAAAGTCCAGGTTGATGGTGGGGTATCGATCTCATGAGCGCAGGCCGAACACCCGCCGGACGCAGGCGCGAGAGGCGAATGGCATTCTGGGCACAAGCTGGGCGGCACGCCCGGCAGTCCGCCATCCAAACGTAGGCGTTCGAGCTCTGCCACCACATGGGCCGCACTGAGGGTGTGCGCGAGACTGAACCTCACGACGGCGAGCCGGGTGGTTCCCCGCGCAACCTCCACTAGCCCGACGCCCGCATAGTCGGAGTGGCTGAGGGTCAAATCGGTACCGATAGGCCACTCGTGTTCAGGCTCCGCGTGTGCCAGATGCAACAGGCGCTGCGTGGTGAGCACCAGCACACCGGCGGCATAACGCAGATCCGGGGTTAGGTCGGTTTCACAACAGGCGCGCACCGACTCCTCGGGCGCCAGACGCGTGGCGACGACTGCCCGCCAATCGGCGGGCAACAAACTTAGCGAAAGAGCATGCAAATTTTCGATCATGGCCTATCTTATCGTGCGACCGGCATGGGCGTGGCATTCTTGCCTGAACGCCGATGCCGGACTTTGTTTAGCAAGCGCCGGATGCCCCTGCAATGACCCGTTATGACATTAAGATTCTCGAACTGGTGGTGCTACGCGGCCCCAATCGCTGGTCCTACAAACCCACATTAGAAGCCCTTGTGGACATCGGGCTGCTGGAGGAATGTCCTTCTAACAGCTTGCCCGGCTTCGTAGAACGTCTCATTGAGTGGCTGCCCGGACTACACCAGCACGAATGCAGCTACGAGGTCCCCGGTGGCTTTGTGCGGCGCCTGCAAGAAGGCACGTGGGTGGGGCATATCCTCGAGCACGTTACCTTAGAACTGCAGTCTCGGATTGGCCACCCGGCGGGTTTTGGCCGCGCGCGCGGGGCGGGCGCCACCGGCGTTTATCACGTGGTGGTGCGCATTACTCAGGAAGACCTCACCAGAGCCTGCCTGCTCAAAGCCCGCGAGCTAATTTTAGCCGCCATCCATGCGGAACCTTTCGATGTCCCCGGCAGCCTACGGACGCTGCGGATGCTGGCGCAGAGCAAAGCACTGGGGCCGAGTACCGCCTGCATCGTGGAGGCGGCGCGTGCGGCGCGGATCCCGGTGGCGCCACTGGAGCATGGCAATTTGGTGCTGTTGGGGCAAAGCGCTCGCCAACGCCGAATCTGGACCGCAGAAACAGACAGCACCTCGGCCATCGCCGAGAGCATCGCGAAAGATAAAGATCTCACAAAAGAACTGCTGAGCAATTGCGGCCTGCCGGTGCCCGAGGGCCAAATCGTGCGCACGCTGGCCGAGGCCTGGCTGGCCGCCGAAGAAATAGGCGTGCCGGTGGTGTTAAAACCCGCCGAAGGCAGTCGTGGTGAAGCCGTCTCGCTGGCGGTGAGCACCCAAACGGAAATTGCCGCGGCCTTCGAGCGCGCACAACAGGTGCAATCGGCCGTTATCATCGAACGCTACGTAGAAGGTATTGAGCATCGGCTGCTGGTAGTCGGCGAGCGCGTAGTGGCCGCCACTCGGGCGATACAATTCACCGTCACTGGTAACGGCCACGACACGGTTTGCGCGCTGATGGCCAGCACTTTGGGTGGTCGGGAAAGCGATCGTTGGGCGGCCGAAGCCCTCAGCGACTACCCCACCGTACGGCGCGCGTTGGACTTGCAGACGTTGGATCCCAACAGCGTGCCCGCCGCCGGATGCACGGTCAGCTTGCACCGCCACGCCAAACTAGGCGAGGACGTACTAGCGCTCGTCCACCCAGACACGATCACGTTGGCACTGCTGGCGGCCCGCATCGTGGGTCTCGATATTGCGGGGATCGATATCGTTGCCGGCAATATCGAACAACCGCTGGCGAGCCAGCAAGGCGCGATCATCGAAGTCAACGCAGGCCCCTCGTTACCCACCCATCTGCGTCAGCCCGACGGCAGCAACAATACGGCGGGGCACGCCGTCGTGCGGCACTTATTCCCCACCGGCGAAGATGGCCGCATCCCTTTAGTGGGGATCACGGGCTGTACGGATACCACCAGCGTCGCGCAATTGCTGGGTTATCTGCTCTACCTCCACGGTCGCGCGGTGGGAGTTGCCTGTGCTGCCGGGATATTCCTTGGCCAACGCTGCATTCGACAGGGCGATGGTGCGAACTGGTCTGCAGGGCAGCGGGTGCTCATCAATCGCACCGTGGATGCGGCAGTCATTGAGACCTCGCCCACTAGCTTGCTACGCGAAGGTTTGCCCTACGATCGCTGTCTGGTGGGGGTTTTGACTTCTATCGAGGCACCCACAGAAATCGTCCCCTTTGGCGTGCAGAACGCAGACCAAATGGCCCATGTGCTACGCACTCAGATCGACGTCGTGCTGAGTCATGGCGTTGCCGTGCTCAACGCCGATGACCCCGCCGTCCTAGCGCTGGCCCAGTATTCGGAAGGCGAAGTGTTGCTCTACAGCCGCGACAAAACGACCTGCAGTGCTATTCAGGCGGCCCTGTTTAAGGGTGCCCGGGCGGTTTATGTCGATGGCGACGCACTGGTGTTCGCGCAACATAACAACGCCGAACGCCGGATGCTCGCACCGTGCGTCAACGCCGCAGATTGCCTGCCCGCAGCGGCGGCCGCATGGGCGCTGGGCATCCCTTTCGATCTCATCATTGGCGCCATCGTGGGTTATCCGGTGGCGCTACTCGACCAGAGGACAGCCACGTTTTGACCTCCCTCCGCACGCCATCGCTGGCAGAAAAAGAGCTTCAAGCTGATGCAAGTTGAGCGTATCCGGGCACTACGCGGCCCCAATCTGTGGACTCGCCGAACCGCGATCGAAGCCCTCGTCACCTGCGAGGAAACCGAGCGCGACCTCAGTCAGATGGGTGGTTTTGTTGAGCGCCTCCGGGCGCTCTATCCGCAACTACCGCCGCTCGCACCGGTGGCCGCCGGGAGCACACTCAGCTTGGCCCATGTGCTAGAAGTTGCGGCCTTAGGTTTACAGACACTCCTGGGCTGCCCGGTGTCCTTCTCGCGCACCGCGGCCTCGCCCGATGTTGGGGTATCTCAGGTGGTCGTGGAATACGGCGAAGAAGCCGTCGGGTTGGGTGCTTTTGAACTCGCTCAACGCTTGATCGAGGCGGCTCTCGGCGGGCTCGCCTTCGAGTTAGATCCCGAACTCAACGCGCTACGTGATCTTTACGAAACGGTGCGCTTAGGCCCCTCCACCGGCGCAATAGTGGCGGCGGCCGTAGAGCGCGGCATCCCATTTCGCCGTCTCACCAGCGGGAGTCTGGTGCAGTTCGGCTGGGGTAGTCGGCAGCGTCGCATTCAGGCGGCAGAAATGGACCGTACCAGCGCCATCGCACAATCCATTGCGCAAGATAAGCAGCTCACAAAGGAACTCCTACGCGCCGCCGGCGTGCCTGTTCCCGAGGGGCAAATTGTGGTGGATGCCGCGCACGCTTGGTCCGTCGCTTGCGCCTTGGGTCTGCCGGTCGTCGTGAAGCCGCAAGACGGCAATCAAGGTCGCGGCGTGACGGTGAACATTGAAACCCGCGAACATTTAGAACAGGCATTTCAGGCGGCCGCGGAAGCGGGCACGCAGGTGCTGGTAGAACGCTACATTGCGGGCAGCGACTACCGCATGCTCGTGATCGGCGACAAACTCATCGCCGCGGCGCGGCGCGAGCCACCGCAGGTCATTGGCGATGGTGTGCACAGCGTGCAAGAACTGGTGGACGAGGTAAACCGCGATCCGCGGCGCGGTGAAGGCCACGCAACGTCGCTCACCCGCATCCGTCTGGACGATATCGCGCTGGCGTGCCTGCAGTTACAACACAGCAGCCCGGAGGCGATTCCAGCGCTCGGCCAACGGGTGGTCATGCGTAACAACGCCAATCTTTCTACCGGCGGTACCGCGACCGATGTCACCGACGAAGTCCATCCTGAACTCGCCGCCCGAGCAGTGACTGCGGCCCAAATGGTGGGTCTTGAAATCTGCGGCGTGGACATCGTGTGTCAATCAATGCTGTTGCCACTCGAAGAACAGGCCGGCGGGGTGGTAGAAGTGAACGCGGCCCCCGGGTTGCGCATGCATCTCGCACCCTCGTTTGGTACGGGGCGGCGCGTCGGTGAAGCCATCATCGCGGAGATGTTTGCGCCTGGTGAGGATGCGCGCATTCCGGTCGTTGCCGTGACGGGTACCAACGGCAAAACCACCACGGTGCGCCTCATTGCTCATCTCCTGTGGGTGTCCGGCCTACGGGTTGGCATGACCACCACCGATGGGGTGTTCGTGGGTGGCCGACAAATGGACGCCGGCGACTGCAGTGGTCCGCGCAGCGCGCGCAGCGTCTTGATGCATCCGGAAGTAGATGCCGCCGTGTTTGAAACTGCCCGCGGCGGCATTCTGCGCGCGGGACTGGGCTTCGACCGCTGCCGGGTGGCGGTGGTCACCAATATCGGCAGCGGGGATCATCTCGGCCTGAACTACATCACCACGGTCGAAGATCTAGCCGTGCTTAAACGAGTGATTGTGCAAAACGTGGCGCCCAATGGCCACGCGGTCTTAAACGCCGATGACCCAATTGCCGCGCGTCTCGGCGCAGCCTGTCCAGGTAGCGTCATGTTCTTCTCCCGCGACCGCCTTAATCCCATCATGCTCACGCATCGCGCGCAGGGTCGCGCAGTCATCTTGGCGGAGGAGGATGCCATTAGCTGCGCCATTGGAGGCGAGGAAATCTGCCGTCTATCGCTGGCGGAAATACCGCTGACGATGGGTGGCCGCATCGGTTTTCAGATCGCTAACGTCATGGCAGCCCTAGGTGCGGTGTGGGCATTGGGGCTCGACTGGACAGTCATCAAAAAAGGCTTGGCGACGTTTGTTTCGGATGCCGAAAGTACCCCTGGCCGCTTCAACTTGATGGATTACCGTGGCGCCACACTCATTGCCGACTATGGTCATAATCCAGACGCGATGACGGCATTGGTGGAGGCCGTCGTGGCACTGCCGGCAAAACGTCGCAGCGTCGTGATCAGCGGGGCCGGCGACCGCCGCGACGAAGATATAACCAATCAAACACGCATCTTGGGCGAGGTCTTCGACAGCGTCGTACTCTATCAAGATGCCTGTCAGCGGGGGCGTGCCGATGGCGAAGTGCTTGCACTCTTGCGGGCCGGTTTGGTCAACGCCAGTCGCACCCGAGAGATCACGGAAATTCGGGGCGAGTTTATCGCCATCGATGCTGCGCTGGCTAATTTACAACCGGGCGATTTATGTCTGATTCTCATCGACCAAGTCGACGAAGCGTTGGCCCATTTAGCGCAACGGGTCGCGGAAGCGGCCACCGCCCTCTAACCACCAACGCCGCGCTAGCGGCGCCATTTTGCGAGGTTCCCCGTTGAGCGTGCTGACTTATGAGGTACTAGACCATACCGCCGTCATTACCCTCAACCGGCCCGAGGCGCGTAATGCGCTGAACCCGGAAGTGGTGGTGAAATTGGCAGCCGCTTGGCAGCGCGTGCGCGATGATGACCAAGTGCGAGTCGTCATTCTTACCGGCACGGGCAGCACTTTTTGTGCGGGTGCCGATTTAGGACAACTCATCCCACTGTATTCCGGCGCCCGCCAACCCGAAAACGAGTGGGACGAACAAATTCTGGCGGACGCCGCCATCACGCGCCGTGCGCTGCTGCGGGATTTCGACCCTGAAAAACCCATTATCGCCGCCATCAATGGCCACGCGATTGCCGGGGGAATGGAACTGGTCCAAGGCACGGACCTGCGTGTCAGTGTGGCCGCAGCCAAATTTGGGGTACAAGAAGTCAAATGGGCGATCTTCCCGGCCGGCGGTTCAACCGTGCGCTTGCCCGCCCAAATGCCTTATGCGAAAGCGATGGAACTCCTGCTGACCGGCGACCTCATCACCGCCGAAGAAGCCCTCGCGCTGGGATTTCTCAACTACGTCGAGGTCGAGCCATTGGCCAAAGCCCATGCTTTGGCGCGCCGTATTGCCGCCAATGGCCCGCTCGCGGTGAAAGCGATTCGTCGCTCCGTGAAGGCCTGTCTTGGCCAGCCCGAAGGTGTGGCGTTGGCGCTGGAGTTGGAAATTTCGGCGCCGGTATTCCAAACCGAGGACGCCCAGGAAGGCCCGCGCGCCTTTATGGAGAAACGCGCACCAAGCTACCGCGGGCGCTAACCACCCGACGCGCACCGGCTTATGCCGCGGTGGTTTCCACCAGTGAAGCCACGGCACTTAACAGCAGTTCGGGAGCAACCGGCTTGTGGAAAAAACGACTAATACCTAAATCGTGCGCCGTTTGGGCACTCACCACGCCGCTATAGCCCGTGCAGAGTACGATGGGGAGGTTGGGATAAGTCTGCCGCACCTTGCGGGCAAGCTCCGTTCCCGTCATTCGGGGCATGGTTTGATCGGTCAACAAAACACTGTAGCTAGCGTGGTGTTCTTGCAATAGCGCCAGTGCCTCCACGCCGTCGGCAGCGGTGTCTACCTCGTAGCCATGAAGCTCAAACAGTGCCGTCAAATACGAACTCACGAGCGGTTCGTCGTCCACCACCAGCAGGCGTCGCCCACCGCCACGCGGTGCTGGGGCGCTACTCGCCACCCCAACCAATGCCGGCGCGGCAGGGCCTAACGCCGGCGGGAACAACAGACGAAAGCGCGTGCCCACGCCGGGCGTAGAGGTAACGATGATGTGCCCGCGCCCCCGATGCATGATCCCGTGAACCACCGACAAACCCATGCCGGTGCCTTTACCAGCGCTCTTCGTCGTGAAGAACGGATCAAAAATTCGCGACAGCACGCCGGGATCGATACCCTCTCCGTCGTCGCTCACATCGATCACCAAATAGCTCGCGTCGATTCTGCTGTGGCAGCCCGAGCACACACCCCGCACGCACTGCACCGGCAATAAACTGACGGTTATAAGCCCATGTTCCACCAGCGCATCACGGGCGTTGACGATCAAGTTGACTAACAGCTGATGCAAGTCGGAAGGATCTATCAACGCGGTAGCAGCGCCGAGCGCGTTGTCTACTCGGAGTTGGATACTCGAAGGGATAATGGCCGCCATCATTCGACACACTTCGTCGATCAGAGGTGCCGGATTGATCGGGCGCAAATCCTCGCGTGGCGCGTTGCGACTGAACTCCAGCATTTTTGCTACCAGTTCACGCGCCCGCTCACCGGCTGTCATGACCGCGCTCAGGTATTCGCTAATACGCGCTTCGTGCTCTGGCAAAAGCGCTTGCGCGAGCGAGGTATAACCTAAAATGCTCGCCAGCACGTTGTTGAAATCGTGGGCGATACCACCCGTAAGCTGGCCCAATGCATCTATTTTTTGGGCTTGCAGGAGCTGTTTTTGTAATTGTTCGCGTTCAGCAGCAGCGTCCATCTGGTCGGTGATGTCGCTGACCGCACCAACAAAGCCTAAAAGTTCGCCATCTACCCGCACAGCTTCCGCCCGTGCCCACACTTTAATCGTGCCGGTGCCCGGCCGGATTAGGGCGAACTCCTCCGAGAAAGCGCCGCGCCCATCTGCCAGACAAAGCGCCCACTGGGGCAGCACGCGAGCCCGGTCGCCCTCTGCCAAGGCCGTGGACCAACTGACGGACAAAATATCGCCGTCTTGGAATCCCAACATGTCGCGCAGCAAGGGATTCATGAACAACGGCACACCCTGCGGGTCCGTCAAAAAGATGCCCACGGGGGAATTTTCAAACACCGCGCGCAGCCGCATTTCGCTGGCCCGCGAAGCGGCCTCGGCCGCTTTGCTGCTAGTAATATCGTGAAAAACGCCGGCGACTTGCAATGGCCTGCCGTACTCATCGCGAGCACCCACCGCACCCGAACTCAACATCCAGATCCAGCGGCCATCGGCGGCGAGCAGGCGTAATTCTGTTTCGAAGTGTGCGGTTTCACCGGCGCAATGGGCTGCCAGCCGTGCCTCCATGCGGGGCAGATCTTCTGGATGAATAAATTTGGCCCACTCGAAGTGCTCCACGAAAGGGACCTCGCGTGAGTCACCCACCAATTGCAGCATGTGTTGATTAACCACTGTGCGTCCAGATAGCAGGTCGAAATCCCACAGTCCGAGACGCGCTAAGGAAACCACTAACTGAAGCCGTTGCTCCTCTAGCCTGATCCGAGATTCCATCGCGCGTTTTTCGCTGATGTCCACGTTGATCCCGACCATGCGCACCGCACGGCCCTGCGCGTTACGCTCGGTCACTCGGCCCCGACTCATAATCGTTTTTCGACGGCCATCGGCCGCGTTGATCGTGGACTCGAATTCGAACAGCTTGCTGCCTTCGCGCAGACTCTTGGACACATTTTGCGCGAGGGCCTGACGCTCCTCGGTGTCCAGCCAATTCCCTAAAGAGCCGGACAGGGCACCCAACGCAGGCGGGTTT
>CAIPNE010000168.1 GCA_903866355.1 uncultured Gammaproteobacteria bacterium | reverse complement strand
GCGCGAGCTGCTCTTCTACTAGGCCGCCCATCGCTAAAACGCGCGAACGAACCTCCTCTAGCTCTTTGTCGAACTGCTGTGAGATGTGTTGTGTACGGCTGATAGGCATCGCTGAGGTACTCCTGTCTGCGGACTAGACGGCGACCTTAGCCGTAACGGCCGGTGATGTAGTCTTCGGTCTGTTTTTTCTTGGGCGTGGTGAACACTTCATTGGTTGCACCAAACTCCACGAGGTTCCCCATGTACATAAAGGCGGTGTAATCCGATACGCGGGCGGCCTGCTGCATGTTGTGGGTCACAATAACGATGGTGTAGCTCGCCTTCAACTCAAAAATAAGTTCTTCGATTTTTAGCGTTGAGATGGGGTCGAGGGCCGATGCCGGTTCATCCAGCAACAGCACTTCGGGTTCAATGGCGATCGCCCGCGCAATGACCAAGCGTTGCTGTTGGCCACCGGAAAGACCCAACGCGTTTTCGTGTAAACGGTCGCGGACTTCATCCCACAAGGCCGCGCCGCGCAGCGCTTCCTCCACGGTGCGGTCGATCAGGCGCCGGTTTTTAATGCCCTGAATGCGCAAACCGTACGCCACGTTTTCGTAAATCGATTTCGGAAAGGGATTGGGTTTCTGAAACACCATGCCCACTCGTCGGCGCAGATTTGAAATATCCGTACCGCGCGTATAGATATTCTCGCCCCGCAAATTGATAGCGCCTTCGGTACGCACACCATCGATCAGTTCATTGAGCCGGTTACAGCAGCGCAGTAGCGTGGATTTGCCACAGCCACTCGGACCAATAAAGGCGGTAACCTGCTTCTCTGGAATGCTCATGCTGACATCGAAAAGCGCCTGTTTATCGCGATAGAACAACGAAAGATGCTCGATGCCAAAACACTCGCGTGCCGGTTGCACCTCACGCGCAGCCAGCGTAACCCGGTGCGGCGGCGGGTCCCGGCCCTCCGGCGGCGGTGTTTCGCCCGGCGGGACTAGGCTTGGCTGAGCGGGCGTTTGCTGCGGGCTATTCTGCTGCATGGTACTTCTCTCGCAGGCGGTTTCGGAGCCGAATGGCTGCGAGGTTTAACGACATAATGAGGAGCACCAGCAGTAACGCGGTGGAATAAACCAACGGGCGCGCCGCTTCCACATTCGGACTCTGGAAGCCTACATCGTAAATATGAAAGCCGAGGTGCATAAATTTTCGGTCGAGATGTAGGAACGGGAAATTGCCATCCAGCGGTAGCGTCGGCGCCAGCTTTACCACCCCTACCAACATGAGGGGTGCGACTTCGCCGGCCGCGCGGGCCACCGCCAAAATCAGGCCCGTGATCATGGCCGGCGTGGCCATTGGCAACACCATGCGCCACAGCGTTTCGGCTTTGGTCGCACCCAGCGCGAGACTGCCTTCGCGGATTGCACGGGGAATCCGGCTAAGCCCTTCTTCGGTGGCGACGATCACCACCGGGACGGTGAGCAGACTGAGTGTTAACGAAGACCACAGCAGTCCCGGCGTACCGAAGGTGGGGGAGGGCAGGGCATCAGCAAAAAAAGCACGGTCCACCGAGCCGCCCACCAGATACACAAAGAAGCCAAAACCAAACACGCCATAGACGACCGAGGGCACGCCGGCGAGATTATTGACCGCAATGCGAATGGCGCTCGTGACCGCACCGGGTTTAGCGTACTCATGCAGGTACACAGCGGTAATTACCCCCAAGGGGGTGACCAAAATAGACATCATGACGACCATCAGCACGGTGCCGAAAATCGCCGGGAAAACGCCACCTTCGGTATTCGCCTCGCGCGGCTGGGCGCTCAGGAACTCCCACAGCGACGCGCCGTAATGGGCCACCTGCTGGCGCAGCGACATCTGATTGGGCGCATACGCCCGCACCACTTTAGCCAGTGGCACCTCGCGGGTTTCCCCTTCGATCGTTTCTAGCCGCAAGCGATCGCGCGAAATGGCCACATTTTTTGCTTCGAGTTCCGCCGTGAACCCCGCGTAGCGCGCCGCCAGCGCTTTTTCTTCGGCCGCCAAAGACGCGAGTGCAGCGGGTGTTGCGCCCGCTTTCCGTTGGGCTTTTTCGCGGCGATGCAGGGCATCAAGCGCGTAGTTGGTCCCGCCAATGGCGACCCGTTCAAGGTGGTCGATGTCGGCGCGCAACGCGACCACTCGCGCTAAACGGGGCTGGAGTTCAACGAGGGGGACGCTGGTTCCGCCTTCGTGCAGGGCTTTGATTCGGCCGTAAAGATTGCCCCACTCTAGGCGTTCGACCGTGTAGGCATCGGCGGGATAGTCCAGCGTTTGGATATCCGGTGCGTTGATCCAACGAAAATCCTCGCCACCGATGTCGCGGTTGCCACGTTTGATCAGAAAACGCTCGACCATGGTGGCGTCCGCCGGCACTCGCCCACCGGCTTCGCGCGCACGCACAGCCGTCACACTCTCTCGATCCACAATCTCACCCAACAACGGTGCCCCAGCCCCCTCAGCGAAAGTAATCTGGGCTACCGCCGCGGCGCGAAAATGCCGCAGGCCGTTGCTGGCAATGAGGAAAAGGATGCCAAAAACCATCACGAGGCTAAGGCTAACCGCCCCGGCGGTCAGCCAGACCCACGGATTGCCGGTCCGAGCCCACGTCTTGAGCGTGCCGCTGAGGCGGTTAGGGCTACAGATTGCCATAGCGCCGGCGCAAACGTTGGCGGACAACTTCCGCCACGCTGTTGAAGACAAAGGTAGTTAAGAACAAAACGAAAGCCGCCAGAAAAAGCACCCGGAAATGTGTGCTATTGACCTCTGCTTCTGGCATTTCTACCGCGATATTGGCCGACAGCGCCCGGAACCCCTGAAAAATACTGAAATCCATCACCGGCGTATTGCCCGTGGACATGAGCACGATCATGGTTTCGCCCACGGCGCGGCCGAGGCCGATCATGACGGCCGCAAAAATGCCGGGGCTGGCGGTGAGCACCACCACCCGGCTGAGGGTCTGCCAAGGTGTCGCACCCAAGGCCAAGGAGCCGGTGGTCAGCGCCCCGGGCACGGCAAAAATAGCGTCTTCGCTGATCGAAAAAATAGTGGGGATGACCGCAAAGCCCATCGCAATCCCAACCACCAACGAGTTGCGCTGCTCGTAAGTAAAGCCAAATTTTTGGGTGAGCCAATGCGGCAGACTGCCCCCAAACCAGAGCTCTTCTAAGGGCTGGCTAGCGCCCATGGCGAGCGCTAATACCACGCAGATGAGGGGCACCAGCAACAGCACTTCATGGCCCGGGCGCAGCAGCGCCCGCAACCGCAAGGGGCACAGGCTCCAGAGTAGGGAGGCGAGCAGCACGCTCAGCGGTAACAGGATCGTCAAGCTCAGCACCGCCAAGAGGTGGCTTTCGATGATCGGTGCCAGCCATAAGCCGGCGAGAAAGCCCAAAATTACCGTGGGGAGTGCTGCCATGATTTCGATGGAGGGTTTGACAAACGCACGCAACGTGGCGTGCATGAAGTAGGCGGTATAAATCGCCCCCATCACGGCAATAGGAATGGCAAACAGCAAGGAGTAGAACGCCGCTTTGAGGGTGCCGAAAACCAAAGGCGTGAGACTGAATTTAGGTTCAAAGTCGCTGCTGGCCGAGGACGACTGCCAAATGTACTCGGGCTGCTGTCGCCCTTCGTACCAGACTTTCTCCCACAGCGAGTGCCAGGAGACTTCGGGATGACGATTACTGACCGCCCACCGGCGGGTCTGGCCCTGAGCATCCGTGGCCATTAAGACAGCCGCCCGTGGAGAGATGGCCAGCGAGGCGAGTTCGCCTAGGCCAGTTGCGGCCACCACGAGCGTGCGCTCAGCCGTCGTATGATAAAGCGCCACCTGACCCGTGAGGTCGCTCGCCACGAAGCCCTTGCGGAAATACTCGGGTTCTATCCGGCTAATAGGTGCGCTGAGGGCCGTGAACTCCCGCACCTTGGTGAGATGCCGGGCGTTGGTCTGGTCACGCGCCGGGAACCACTGCGCCACCCGGCCACGGCTATCCCCCACCAACAAAGAATTGCCGCCCGCCAGCCAGCGCACGTCGGTGACCGTGACCCCTCCCGGGACCACGCGCGTGGTCTCCACGAGGCGCGGTGCGGCCTTGTCGCGAATATCAAAAAAGCTGACTTCGCCGCTCTCGGTCACGGTATACAGTTCCTGCTGGTCAGGGTCTACCAGCACCTGCGTCACCGGCCCCGCCACTCGGCCGAGCACCATGAGCGTGGTTTCTAGCGGCGCATTATCAGGGTCCAGCGCGAGCCCCCCGGCCGGGGCAAGGTAGGCCATCGTCAATTCGTCGTTGTCGCTAACCGCCGCGATCGTGGTGGAATCGGCAGTCGTGGCCGCTGCCAGCGCGCGCAGCTTAGTCCCCACGGGCAGTACCTGGATGGGCTCTCGGCCAACTGGGTAGCTCAGCGAGGCGGCCACGCCGGGGATGTTATTGACGAAGGTCGAACGGTAAGTGGGTGTTACCAACAGCGCCCGCCCATCGGTGAGGCCGAGGGCTAGCACGCCGTGATTGCGATAACCCGTCAACCCTGGCAGCAGGGTGCCGCGGCCCGGGGCTAGCAACGAACCGCCGTCGCGCTCAGCGCCCGTCAAAGCATCGACAAAGTGGTAGCGGCCATCTGCCGTGACCACAAATTCCAAATCACCGTACTCGTTGAGAGAGCGATGCAAGGCGGGCTCGGCACGCGCGGCGGAGGCTTTAAGCGGCGTCAGGCTCGCGGATCGAAAGAGCGGGAAAATCACCCACAGCAAAAAAAGAAACAGTGTGAGGAGAGCCGAAATGACGGCGAGGCCGCCCACCGCCATCGTCCAGCCGAACAAGCGGTCCTTGAGCACCCGCCAGCCACGCTGAGCGAGCAGGGCGCGAGTGATCTCAGAAAGTGGCGAGGCGGTCACGTGGAACCGCCCGGCGCCTTGGCCACTGTCACCTCAGCCGCCATCCACGGCCAAGCCCCGGGCAGCTATTGCGCGGGGCTGGGAGCCACTCATGGCGCCGCTGGGCCAACAATGCCAAGGGCTTTGTCGATTATTTTGGACGGTAAGGGAATGTATCCGTCTTTCACGACCACGAGTTGGCCCGTCTTCGACAACACCATGCGCAGAAACTCCCCTTCCAACGGTGCCAGCGGCGCATTGGGATTTTTGTTCACGTAGACGTACAAATAACGGGCCAGTGGATATTTGCCCGACAAGGCATTCTCAGCGCTGGGCTCGATAAACTCCCCACCCGTTTTGCGGGCCAAGGGCAGCAGGCGCACGCCGGACGTGCGGTAGCCCGACCCAGAGTAGCCGATGCCGTTAAGCGATTTTGTCACGCCCTGCACCACCGATGCCGAGCCCGGCTGTTCGTTGACAGAGTTTTTAAAATCGCCTTTGCACAGGGCGGCTTCTTTAAAATAACCATAGGTACCAGAGACCGAGTTTCGACCAAACAATTGCACAACTTGCGTTGCCAATTCGCCCGTGACACCTACTTCGCCCCACGTCTTGATGTCCTGATCATAGCCGCAGGCACGGGTGGCCGAGAACATGGCGTCGACCTGCGGTAGCGTTAGGCCGACGATCGGGTTGTCTTTGTGCACGTAAACGGCCAGCGCGTCCACGGCCACCGGCACGGCGGTGGGTTTGTAGCCGTGCTTGCTTTCGAAGGCCTCAATTTCCTCGCTTTTCATTTGGCGGCTCATCGGCCCTAAGGTCGCTGTGCCTTCCGTCAACGCCGGCGGCGCAGTGCTAGAACCCGCTGCCTGAATTTGGATGCTCACGTTGGGATAGAGCCGCTTGAATTCTTCGCCCCACAGGGTCATGAGATTGGCGAGCGTGTCGGAGCCCACGCTGGACAGGCTGCCGGAAACACCACTGGTCTTGACGTATTCCGGCATGGCGCTGTCGATGGCGTCGCCGGGGGTCTCAGCGTTTACGTTCACGGCCAAGAGCGCGCCGAGCAAGGGGGCAAACAAATAGGGGGTGACTTTCATCCGGGATCTCCGCAGGGTGTTACAGCGCCCAATTAGGTCAGGCTATTGTGACAAGTAGATGACGATGGCGCTATTTCACTGCGGCCACGTAGGCGAGCCAACCCGCGTCGGCGTCGGCGGTTTCGGTGGGCGTAAATTGCCCGTTGCCTTCCCCAGTTTCAGGATCCCAACCTTGCCAGTACACCAGCGTGCGCGCAAAGCCGGCTTCCGCCAGCAATTCCTGCAATTCGGGGAGCGTCCACAACCGCCAGTCGTAAGAAAAGGCCCGCGGCAATTTAGAACCGTCGCTAAAATTGAAGTGGATGTGGCAGGTCAGGTCGCCGCTGATGGGATTGTAACTCGCTTGCTCCCAAACGTAGGTAAAACCCAGCTGCTGGCGCCGCTCCCGCAGCACTTTGAAAGCGTCATAGCCCCCATAACAATCGATAAAAAACACCCCGTCGGCTTTTAAATGACGGTAGGCGGCGCGAAAATAATCCCGGAGATTTTCGCGCCGTTTGAACAACCAATAACTGAAATTCATGGCCAGCAGAATATCGACCGGACGGCATCGGGTGCTCAGCACATCGCCTTCCAGCAGCCGTAGGCGTGGCCGTTGGGCTAGTTTCAAGCGGGACACGTTGTGCGCCAGCGCCCACGCCAGCACCGACGGCTCGAGGTCGACCCCAACCGCGCGATTATCGTCACGCCGTTTAACCCATTCACAGGCTACCTTCGCGGTACCGCAAAAATCTTCCCGTAGACTGCGCGCGCGGCGACCACGCAGTTGCAGAAAACTGGCATCGACGAAATCAATTTCGGCGCCGACATCCTGGACTGACTGCTCGTAGAGCAGCTGCCGGTCCGCTTTGGCGGCCAGCGTGACGCGCTGGCGAGACTTGGCGGGCGGGGTTGCGGGGTGACTCATGAAAGTGAAAAGCTGCCTGTTTACTTGTGAAACAATTTCGGCGCACTTTAACAGCCTTGGCGACCGAAACCGCCGCGCCAACTACCGGAGCAGTTGCATCATCAACACGAAACCTCTCGACTTGACCGATCCAACGCTCTTTATCAACCGGGAACTTTCGTTACTCGAATTTAACCGTCGGGTAGTCGAACAGGCGAAGGATGAAACCAATCCATTGCTGGAGCGCCTGCGCTTCCTGTGCATTGCCAGCAGCAATCTGGACGAATTTTTTGAAATTCGGGTCGCCGGCCTGAAGCAGCAGGCGGCGTACCAGGCGGTCCAACTAGGCCCCGACCAACTCAGTGCCGCAGACCAACTCAAGCGCATCGGTGAGACTGCCCAGCTGCTCGTGGCCGAGCAATACCGCATCCTAAATGACGTCCTGATGCCCGAACTGAGTGTGGAAGGCATCGGCTTTATGCGTCAGGCCCAGTGGAGTGCGCGCCAGCGCAGCTGGGTGCGACGCCATTTTTATCGAGAACTCATGCCCGTGCTCTCACCCATCGGGCTTGATCCCTCCCATCCATTTCCGCGCATTCTCAATAAGAGCCTTAATTTTTTAGTCTCGCTGGATGGCACAGATGCCTTCGGTCGCGACAGCGGCATTGCCATCGTGCAGGCGCCGCGAGCCCTGCCACGCATCATCGCCATGCCCACTGAACTGGCGAATGGGCGGCTGGAATTTGTCTTGTTGTCGTCCATTATCCAAGCGCATGTCGAGGATCTTTTCCCCGGGATGCAGGTTACCGGGTGTTATCAATTTCGGGTCACCCGCAACAGCGAACTGTTCGTCGAGAATGAAGAAGTAGAAGACCTGCTGCGAGCGCTGGAGGGCGAATTGCACCAGCGCCGCTTTGGTGACGCCGTCCGACTGGAAGTCGCGGACGAATGCCCCGCGCAACTCACCCACCTCTTGCAGAATGAATTCGACCTAGGCGAGGAAGACATCTACCGCTGTAAAGGGCCGGTCAATCTGCAACGACTGATGACGGTCCCGGATCTTATTGACCGACCAGACCTCAAGTTTCCCGCCTTCACCCCTAGCCGTCACCGGCGGCTGGCGCTGAACGCCGACATGTTTGAGGTGATGCGGCGGGGTGACTTGCTCTTGCATCATCCCTTCCAGTCCTTCGCGCCGGTCATCGAATTCGTCCGCCAAGCAGCGGCCGACCCCGCCGTGCTGGTCATCAGACAAACGCTTTATCGCAGCGGACCAGACTCGCCCATCGTCAAAACACTGGTGGAAGCTGCCCGCGCCGGGAAAGAAGTGACGGTCGTGGTGGAGTTAAAAGCTCGCTTCGACGAAGAGGCCAACATTGAACTGGCCACCCAGCTGCAAGAAGCCGGCGCGCACGTGGTCTATGGGGTGGTGGGTTATAAAACCCACGCCAAAATGTTGCTGGTGGTGCGGCGTGAAGGCAAACAACTGCGTCGCTATGTGCATCTGTCCACCGGCAATTACCACCCGCGCACAACCCGTAGTTACACCGATTTTGGGCTGTTTACCTGCAACAACGCCCTTGCGACCGACGTTCAGCGCATCTTCCAGCAACTCACGGCACCCGGTCGCGCGAGCCGCTTAAAAAAAATCCTGCAGTCGCCGTTCAGTTTTCACACCGGCATGCTCGAACTCATCCAGCGCGAGATCGACAACGCCCGCAAAGGTCGGCCGGCGCGCATTGTCGCCAAAATGAATGCGCTGGTAGAGGTGCAAATTATTAGCGCGCTGTATGCCGCCTCCAGCGCTGGGGTGTGCATCGAACTCATCGTGCGCGGCGTGTGCGCGTTGCGGCCCGGTCTCCCCGGGGTATCGGAGAATATCCGCGTGCGTTCAGTAATAGGACGGTTTTTGGAGCACTCGCGGGTGTTTTATTTCCAAAACGATGACGCGCCAGAAGTTTATCTCTCGAGCGCAGACTGGATGGGGCGAAACTTCTTCAATCGCATCGAAACCTGCCTGCCCATTGAGGATCGGCGCGTGCGCGACCGAATCATTAAGGAAGGCTTGGAAAATTATCTGCAGGACAACACCCGCGCTTGGGAGCTAGGCAGTGAAGGCACCTACACGCGGGTCGCCACCAACGGACGCCCACGCGATGCCCAACTGCAGCTGTTAGAGCAGTTCCGGGAACCTTAGCCCGCTACTTGAATTTGAGCTTATAGCCCACGCTGAGGAGATACTCGGCTTCCTGCTCTAAATCGGCAGTGGTTAGAGCGTGAGCGGCCAGCCAACCGCGCGGGAAAGCGAGCCTCAGCACGTGGTCTTCCGCTTTGAGGGTCGCCTCAACCGGGGCCATCGCCCCACGCGCCCGGTGCAGCACGACCGCTAAGCGCAACAACAAAGCAAAGCGCAGCTGCGTTTGCGCCTCCACGCCCTCGCCAAAGTCAGCTGCAGGGAGCTTGCGCCGATGGGCCCGTACCAAATTGGACAGTCGATTTTGGTCGCCGCGCGAAAACCCCGGCATATCCAGATGATGGAGCAGATAAGCGCCATGCTTCTGGTACTGCGAATGGGAAATGGTGTGGCCAATTTCGTGTAGCGAGGCCGCCCACCCCAGCAGTTTGGCGGACTCTGCATCGGCCGGTAGCCAACGCCGTCCAACCTGCGTCAAAAAATGAGCGCAGGTTGCGGCGACCCGTGCCACCTGCGCCCGCTCAACACCAAATCGCTGCCTAAGGCTGAGTACCGTCTGCTCGCGCACGTCTTCATCGTTGATTCGACCCATGAGGTCGTAGAGCAGCCCCTCGCGCAGCGCACTATCGGAAACACGCATCCGCGAAACACCCAGCTCTTCAAAAAGCCCCAGCGCGATCGCCAATCCGCCCGGCAGCACCGGCGCGCGGTCGTTACTGACCCCCAGTTCCCCTAATCGTTGCACGTGCCCAACGGCAATCATGGCCGCCTCCAAACGGCGGAGCCCCGCGAGGGTAATACCGTCCTCCGCCCAACCGTGGGCTTGCAGCAATCGATTGATGGCGAGCAAAGTGCCCGACGCACCCACGGCCACCTCCCAACCCGTGGCCCCGATTTCTTCTTCCACTGGCTCAAATTCCTGCCGGGCGGCGATCACCGCCGCGCGCATTCGGCGCGCGTCTATCAGGCCATCACTGAAAAAAGCCTGGCTCAGACCGACGCACCCGACATGCAGGCTTTGCATCACTTGCGGCTCGAAACGACGCCCGACGATGAGTTCGGTGCTACCGCCACCGATGTCCGCCACCAAGCGGAGATTGGCGTCATCACCCAAGCCATGAGACACGCCAAGGTAGATCAGACGCGCTTCTTCATAGCCCGAGACCACGTCAATCGGGTGTCCCAAGGCTAGCTCGGCCGCGCGCAGAAAACGCTCGCCATTGCGCGCCATGCGCAACGCATTGGTGCCCACCGCCCGCACCGCGTCTTTGGGCAGGTGGCGAATGCGCTGTCCAAAACGCTCTAGGCAGCGCAACGCGCGATCGCTGGCCTCTGGCGTTAGTCGCTGCTGGGCATCAAGGCCCGCGCCGAGACGGACGACTTCGCGCATCCGGTCTACCACCTTGAAACGCCCACCATCGGGGTGAACCACCACCATGTGAAAGCTATTGGAGCCCAGATCAAGGGCGGCTAGGGTCTCGGGTTCCTGACGATGCGGCATAGCGATTGCGTGGGTGCTCGAGGCGAATTTCAGACACGGAAAGCGGATTCAAGGACGCCCGGAGTATAGCGAACAAGTGTCCTTGCGAGGCGTGCAGTGCACCACCCGGCGGTTCCGTGCCTATAATGCACCCCCTTCTGACTCCGGCCCCTCCAAAGTGATCGCTAATCTGCGCAACATCGCCATCATCGCTCACGTCGATCATGGCAAGACAACTCTCGTCGACCAGCTTCTCAAACAGTCCGGCACGCTCACCTCCCGTAAGGATATGGGCGAGCGAATCATGGACAGCAACGAACTTGAGCGCGAACGCGGGATCACCATCCTGGCGAAAAACACCGCGATCATGTGGGGCGAGTACCGCATCAATATCGTCGACACCCCCGGCCACGCCGATTTTGGTGGCGAGGTAGAGCGAATCCTGTCCATGGTGGACTCGGTGCTGCTATTGGTCGATGCGGTGGAAGGCCCGATGCCTCAAACCCGCTTCGTCACGCAGAAAGCCTTCGCGCAGGGTCTGAAGCCCGTCGTCGTGATCAACAAGATCGACCGGCCAGGTTCGCGCCCAGCGTGGGTGCTCGACCAAACCTTCGATCTGTTCGACCGCCTAGGGGCCACCGAAGAGCAACTAGATTTTCCCGTGGTGTATACCTCCGCCACGCAGGGTTATGCGCGCCATAACCCCGACGACGAAGACACCAACATGGATGTGCTGTTTCAGACCATCTTGTCGCACGTGCGCCCGCCCGACGTGGATAGGGACGGTCCGTTTCAGATGCAGGTGAGTTCTCTGGATTACTCCAGTTATGTTGGCGCGATCTGCGTGGGTCGCATCACCCGCGGCAGCGTGACGCCCGCCATGCAAGTCACGGTGATCGGCCCTGATGGCGCGACCCGCAATGCGAAAGTGATGGAAGTGCTGGGTTTTCACGGGCTCACCCGCGAGCCACGGCAAATAGCCTCCGCCGGCGACATCATCGCGCTAACCGGCATCGATGCCCCGCGCATCTCCGATACGCTGTGCGCGCCCGGCGCGGTGGAAGCCATGCCGCCACTGTCGGTGGACGAACCCACCGTCAGCATGACTTTTGAAGTCTCGGATTCTCCGTTTGTAGGTCGGGACGGCAAATTTGTCACCAGCCGCCAAATCGCGGAGCGACTAGAGCGCGAGCTCATCCATAACGTCGCGCTGCGGGTAGATCCCACGAATGACCCGAAATGCTTTTTCGTTTCCGGACGCGGTGAGCTCCATCTTTCGGTGCTGATTGAAACCATGCGTCGCGAAGGTTTTGAGCTATCGGTCGGGCGCCCACAGGTAATTTTGAAAGAAATCGACGGTCAAACCTGCGAGCCTTTCGAGCAACTCACCGTCGATGTGCCAAGTGATTATCAAGGCGCGGTGATGGAGCGCTTGGGTAACCGGCGCGGTGCCCTCACCAATATGGCACCCGATGGACGGGGTCGCGTGCGTCTGGATTACTCCATCCCGGCGCGTGGGCTCATCGGCTTTCGCACAGAATTTCTGACGGCTACCGCCGGCACGGGCCTGCTCTACCACAGCTTCGATAAATACGCGCCGGTTAAGCCAGGCGCCATCGGTGGTCGAACCAACGGCGTGCTGATCGCCAACGGTGTCGGCAAAGCGCTGGCCTACGCGCTGTTTAATCTCCAAGAACGAGGCCGCTTGTTTATTGGCCATGCCGAAGAAGTCTACGAAGGGATGATCATCGGCATCCATTCGCGCGACAACGATTTGGTGGTCAATCCGCTTAAAGGCAAACAACTCAACAACATACGTGCCGCCGGCAACGACGAGAATTTGCTGTTGGTGCCACCGATTCGGTTTGATCTGGAGCAAGCGCTGGAATTTATTGGTGACGACGAGGTGGTAGAAGCCACGCCCACCGCGATTCGCATCCGCAAACGCTTTCTGCGTGAAAACGACCGTAAGCGAGACTCGCGGCGCGACGCAGGCTGACCGTGATCGCCCTGCTGCAACGGGTCAGTCGAGCAGAGGTCTCGGTGGCTGGCCTAAGCATTGGGGCGATCGGGCGCGGTTTATTGGTGCTCCTGGGCGTGCAGCCGACCGATACGCCGCGCGAGGCTTCAATACTCCTCGAGCGGGTGTTGGACTATCGTATTTTTGCCGACGCGGCGGGTCGCATGAACTTAAGCCTGCGCGATATCCAAGGCGGCCTGCTGTTGGTACCGCAGTTCACGCTGGCAGCCGACACCACCCGCGGCTTACGTCCTAGCTTTACCTCTGCCGCCCCACCGGCCCTCGCCGAGCAGCTGTTTGATTACCTAAAAGAACAAGCCAGCGCGCGCTATGGGTCGGTTTCTGCGGGCCGTTTTGGCGCCGATATGCAGGTGTCGCTCGTGAACGATGGCCCGGCGACTTTCTGGCTGGAAACCTAGCAAAAACCTAGCCGAAGTTAACCCGGGCCTCTAAATTGGTGCGGGAATCCGCATTCGACAAAGCTTCTTCCAGATCAATTCGTTCGTCTTTATAGAGACCAAACAGCGCCGCATCAAAGGTTTGCATGCCTTTCGCCCCGCTGCCTTCCATGGCCTCCTTGATGCTCCCAACCTGTCCTTTAAAAATTAAATCCGCGATATGGGGCGTATTGAGCATGACCTCAATGGCTGCCACTCGAAAACCGTCGATGCCCTGCACCAGCCGCTGTGAAATGACCGCCCGCACATTGAGCGACAGGTCGAGAAAAAGTTGCTTATGGAGGGACTGTGGAAACAGGTTGATTACCCGCTCCATCGCCTGATTGGCGTTGTTAGCATGCAGAGTAGACAGGCACAAATGCCCGGTATTACAGAGTTCTAGCGCGGTTTCCATCGTTTCGCGATCGCGAATTTCGCCCACCAGAATGACATCTGGCGCTTCTCGCAGTGCCGAGCGCAACGCGGCACGATAGGAGCTGGTATCCACCCCAATCTCGCGTTGATTAACGATGGACCGTAGATTGGGATGGGAGAACTCGATGGGGTCTTCTATGGTCAGAATATGACCTGACATTTTCTGGTTACGCTCGTTCACCATCGCAGCGAGGGTGGTGGATTTTCCCGAGCCCGTCGCCCCCACCATCAGAATCAGCCCACGCTTGTGCATCACCAATGATTTTAAAATCTCGGGTAACGCGAGTTCCTCGATCGTTGGAATTTTCGAGGGAATGCGGCGCAGGACCATGGCGACCTCGCCACGCTGACGAAACACATTCACGCGGAAACGCGCGGAGTTATCCTCTAGGGAAATTGCAAAATCGCTTTCCATGATTTCTTCAAAGCGCTCAAACTGGGGGGTACTCATGATGCCCATCGCCGCCGCGCGAATGAGTTCACCGTTGAGGAGGGTTTTGCCCACCGAGCTAAGCTGGCCTTCGATTTTTATCTTCACTGGCGACCCTGCCGTAAAGAAAAGGTCGGAACCCAGTTTGTCGCGCAATAACTTTAAATAAGGAGTGATATCCATGATTTTTTCCTACGGTGCTAAGGCGCGCCCCTAGCGCATCATTAGGCCTTTGTTTTCGTCGTCGCTCTCCAGACTGAGATGCTCCAACCCGGCCAGCCGGTCCTGCGTTTTTGCGTGCTTGCCCTTTAACTTGATCTGCAAACGCAGCTCATTCATGGAGTCAGCGTTACGCAGTGCATCCTCGTAGGAAATATGATCTCCCTCATAAAGATCAAACAAGGCTTGATCGAAGGTCTTCATGCCGAGCTCGTTGGACTTGCCCATGACTTCTTTGATGGTGTGAATTTCGCCCTTGAGAATGAGGTCCGCAATGAGTGGGGAGTTCAGCATCACCTCGATGGCGGCGGCGCGCCCGCGTCCGTCGACTTTTTTCAGCAGCCGCTGCGAGATGATCGCTTTCATGTTGAGCGACAAATCCATGAACAACTGCTGATGCCGCTCCTCGGGAAAGAAGTTAATGATGCGATCCAGCGCCTGATTCGCGCTGTTGGCGTGCAGTGTGGCCATCGCTAAATGGCCGGTTTCGGCAAAGGCCAGACCAAATTCCATGGTCGCTCGGTCACGAATTTCACCCAACAAAATGACATCGGGCGCCTGGCGCAAGGTGTTTTTCAGCGCGATGCCCCAGTCATCGGTGTCCACTCCCACTTCGCGTTGCGTGATCACACAGTTGCGGTGCGCATGGATGTACTCAATGGGATCCTCGATGGTAATGATGTGGCCAAAGCTGTTTTCGTTGCGATGATTGAGCATCGCCGCCAGGGAGGTGGATTTTCCCGAGCCCGTCCCGCCCACCATGATCACCAGCCCGCGTTTGCTCATGCAAACCTCTTTCAACACCGCGGGCAGGCCGAGGTTGTCCAGCGTCGGCACGGTCGTCTCAATGGCGCGCAACACCATCCCGTTGTGGCCCTGTTGAATAAAAGCGTTCACCCGGAAACGACCAATGCCGGCGGGTGAAATGGCGAAATTACACTCTTTGGTACCCTCGTATTCCTTAAGTTGCCGGTCGTTCATGATGGCGTAGGAGAGTGCTTTAGTGTTTTCAGCGGTCAGCTTGGTCTTGG
>CAIPNE010000167.1 GCA_903866355.1 uncultured Gammaproteobacteria bacterium | reverse complement strand
TGGAGGCGAATTTTAGAGCGTTCGACCCTAGCTGTAGAAATCCAGCCGCCCTCCATTTGGCGCATTTCCCGGCGCATGACTTCGTCGCGAGTCTTGGCGTTGCCGAAAAAATGGATGCGTCGAACGTAGACCCGTTGGCCTGGGTCGATGAAATAGCTCAGCGAAACAGTTTTGGTCGCACGATTCAGTTTGGGAATCGAATTGACATTCGCGAACGCGTAGCCATCGTTACCCAGACGATCGGTAATGTTCTTCGTGGTTTGGGTCACTTGTTTGCGTGAAAACAAAGTCCCCTGACGGGTCGTGATGTGTTTGAAAAGCTCTGGTGGCTCGACAACCAGTCGCCCCGCAAGAACCACATCGGAGATGGTGTACTGCTCGCCCTCACCAATGTTGATGGTGATATAGACATCGGCTTTATCGGGCGTGATAGAGATTTGGGTCGATTCGACGTGAAAATCTAGGTAGCCGTTGTCCTGATACATCGAGCGCAGAACTTCAAGGTCGCCACCGAGTTTTTGCTTGGAGTATTGGTCGTTTTTGTTGAACCACGTTAGCCAAGTGGGTGTTGTCAGTTTGAAATTACCGAGAATGTCTCGCTCGGAAAAAGCTCGGTTGCCAATGATATTGATTTGGCGGATGCGCGCCGGATCGCCTTCAGTGATGTTAAAGGCGACCGTGAGACTGTTGTCGTCCAGGGCCACGATTTTGGGCTCAATAACCACTCCGTACCGACCATTGGAGAAGTATTGGCGGCGGAGTTCTTGGGTGACTTTGTCGAGCTTGCCCTCGTTGAAAACCTCGCCCTTAGCAAAACCAATTTCGCCGAGACCTTTGAGTAGGTCTTCCGTCTTGATGGCTTTGTTGCCCTTGAAAGTGATGTCAGCGATGGACTCGCGTTCTTGCACCGTCACGACTAGGACGTCGCCATCGCGTTCTAGTTTGACGTCTTTAAAGAAGCCTGTTTTGTACAGGGCGCGGACCGCTTCTTGGGTTCGCTTCTCGTCCACTCTGTCACCGATGGTAACCGGCAAATAATTGAAAACTGTACCCGGCGCAATCCGGTGCAAACCGGTGACGCGGATGTCGTCGACGACGAAGTCATCCGCCTGAACGCTCTGCAACGCGAGCCCTGCGACAAGACCAACCCACCAAGGAGATACCCGCGTTTTCCGCATCTTTTTACTTATTTTTCATGTTTGGGGTTGCCAGCAGTTTTAGAAAATGCGCATCAGATCGTTGTACATTGCGAGGCCCATCAGGCCCAATAACAACGTCAGTCCAGCGTGTTGTCCGTAGACCTGAAATGCTTCTGGTAGCGGACGGCGCATGATGACTTCTAGCAGGAAATACATCAAGTGGCCGCCGTCGAGGAGCGGGATTGGGAGCAGGTTTAGCACCCCGAGACTCACGCTCACCAAGCCTAAAAATTCGAGGAAACGGGTCACGCCGAGCTTCGCGGAGGCACCCGCAAACTGCGCAATGCTAATGGGCCCACTCAGATTATCGACCGACGCTTCGCCTACCAGCATCTTACGCATGAATTTTAGCGTGGTGAGTGCGGTAGCCTCGGTACGTTCTACCGCGCGGACTAGTGCGGTCGCTGGATCGTAGCGCTCGACCGCGTAGGGCATCGCGGCGTCACTGGGTTCGAAGGGCGCGACTTCGGCCCCGATGCGGCCCACGAGCGCACCTTCCAGACCCGTCGCCCGCGGCGTCACCTTGAGGGCCACGGCAACACCGTGCCGGCGCACGGTCACCGCCAAAGTTTGGCCGGGACTGCTGCGCACGCGTTCCACCCACTTTAACCAATCGTCGATGGGGACGCCGTCCACCTGTTCCAGCACATCACCAGACTCTAGGCCTGCCAAGGCTGCGGCTTCGCCCGGGATCACTTTACCGATGATCGGCGGCAACCGGAGGCGGCGCGGTTCAAAACCCACCTTACGGAAAAAATCGCCGCGCGTGAGGTCGTCGATCGACACGCGGCTGAAGTCTAATGTGATGGATTGCTCACGCCCTTGTTCGGAGCGGACCAGAATATGCACTTCGCGTGCATCCAGAATGGCATCGATGGCGGTGGCCATGACGTTGTCCCAGATGGCGGTCGCCCGGCCATCCACGGCCACGATTTCGTCCCCGGCGCGCAACCCAGCCGCCGCCGCAATGCCGCCAGAGTGAATTTCACCAACGATAGGCCGTGGTCCGGACACCCCGGCCATGTACATCACCCAGTACACCAATACCGCTAACACCAAGT
>CAIPNE010000166.1 GCA_903866355.1 uncultured Gammaproteobacteria bacterium | reverse complement strand
TTGGTCGGCATGTCCCAGACACAGCGGGAGGCGTCGAAAAATCTCCGATTTCTCACGCTCGAGGATGGCGGGGTCGCAGTACACGGCGGGATCTAGACGGCTGTCCTGCGCGTCCCATTCCGGGCTCTCGCGGTGGTCCATATCTCTCAGTAATCGCTCAAACAGGCGGGTCAGCGGCGCATTGAGGGGGGTAAGCGGTGTGCGGGGCGTCGCGTTATTCATACAGGGCCTGCTCGGGGGTAAAGCGATGACCGCAACGTGGCCATGGCGTTGAAACATGCCCAGAGCGTGACCGGCACCCGCCGGCTTGTAAATGCTTAGGGCCTGAGCAGTCGCTCATGGGTTTATCCCGCGCCTTAAAAAACCATGGGAGTGCCGAGGGCGCGGCCGTGACGGTGAGGTGCCAAACCGGCTCATTAACAGCCGCGCCCCAAGGAAATCAGCCGGGCCGGCTTTGTTGTTAACAAAAATTCAAGGTTCAGTAATAGCTGCACCAATAAGATGACACGGGCCGGTTGGCAGCGGGTACCATACCCCGCCCGTCATTCCCCCGTATCCCAGCCGAGGCTTCGCCGATGCCGTCTAACAAATTCCTGTCGGAAGAAGCCCTCCGCGCGGCACCCGTCCAGCCCCACGCCGAACACCCGCGCACCCTCGGTTGGGTAGGCACCACGGCCCTCGCCATGGGTGGCAGCAATCAGAGTTTGTTTTTGCTGGGCGCGCTGTTTATCGGGCAGGGCGATATTTTGGGCCAGGGGAGTATGGCGGTGCCGCTGTTGGCCCTTGGACTGCTGTTGAGTTGGGCCGCCTTGCCGGGGTGGACCGAGCTCGTTCTCATGTGGCCTAACCGCGTAGGTGGCATCGCCGCCACTTGCAGTGAAGCGTTTCGTCCCTACGCGCCGGTGCTCGCCAACCTTGCCGGGACCTGCTACTGGTGGGGTTGGGTGCCAACCTGCGGCCTAACGGCGCTGCTGTCGGCCTCCGCAATCCATCAATGGTACTTGCCGGCAGTGCCGGTGAGCGTGCTCGCTATTGGTTTGGTGGTGCTGTTTACGGGCATTAATCTTTGTGGCGTGAAGTGGGTCGCCCGGCTCGTTATTCCACTCGCGACGTGCTCGGCCACCTTGGCGCTGCTGTCGGGATTAGCACCAATTTTTACCGGCGAAGTGGACTGGCAGCAAGCAACGAATTTCCACCTCACCACACCTTTTGATGGTTTGTTCGGCCAAGTCACCAGCCTCATGGCGGGGCTGTACATCATTGGGTTTGCCGCGCCCGCGTTTGAGGCCGCGGCGTGTCACGTGGGCGAAACCATCGATCCCAATCGCAACGTGCCGCGCGCGATGTTTGCCTCTGCGGGTATGGCGGGCCTGTATTTTATTTTACTGCCGCTGGTCTGGCTGGGCGTGTTGGGTGCGGAGCCCTTGGGCAAAGATCTCGCCTTAGAGCTAGGTCCAACGTTTGCCGCCGTGTTCGGGGCAAGCGCTAAGGCGGCGGCCATCTGGTTCATGATGATGAACATGTTTCACGGGACGGTGCAGCCGTTAGCGGGGGCTGCGCGCACGCTCTCACAATTGGCTGAAGATGGCTTGTTGCCGGAAGTTTTTGCCCGGCGTTCGGCCTCCGATGCACCTTGGGTAGCAACGCTGTGTACGGCCGGCATGGCTATTTTCTTTCTCTTGATTGGCGATCCCATTTGGCTATTCGCGGCCGCCAACTTCGCTTATCTCATTGGTTTTACGTTGCCAAGTTTTGCTGTGTGGTTACTCCGCCGGGACGACCCCGATCGG
>CAIPNE010000165.1 GCA_903866355.1 uncultured Gammaproteobacteria bacterium | reverse complement strand
GTTTGCGCTTATCCATCTCACCCCCGGTGATCCGGTGGAAGCGCTGTTGGGCGAGAGCGCGGCCAGCGTTGATCGTGAGGCGCTGCGCACGGCCTTGGGTTTGGATGCACCGCTGCCGGCACAGTGGTGGCGTTTTGTGAGTGGCTTGGCCACGGGCGATCTGGGCCGCTCGCTCGGTAGCCAGCGCCCGGTGGCGATGCTGATTGCCGAACGGCTCCCGCAAACGCTGGTGTTAGCGGTGGCGGCGATGAGTGTGGCGTTGTGCCTAGCGCTACCCTTGGGGCTGTATAGCGCGCTGCGCGTCGGCACCGGGTGGGATTTACTCACCAGCACGTTGGCTGTCATGGGCATGGCGCTGCCCAGTTTTGTCCTAGGGCCGGTGTTGATGATGGTCTTTGCGGTGCGACTGGGTTGGCTGCCGGTAGCCGGTGGCGACACGCCGGCGGCGTTGGTGTTGCCAGCGTTGACCCTGGGTTTGGCGCTCGCCGCGCTCTTGACGCGCATGGTGCGCGCGGCGGTGTGCGAGGTACTGGGCGAGCCTTATATTTTGGCCGCCCGCGCCCGCGGTTTGGGGGAGTCACGGGTGCTGTGGCGGCACGCGCTGCGTAACGCGGCCCTGCCCGTGCTCACGGTGGTGGGTTTGCAGTTGGGCGCGTTACTGGGGGGCGCTGTGATCACCGAAATGGTCTTTGGCTGGCCGGGGCTAGGCCAGCTCACCATCGAGGCCATCCAGCGTCGTGATTATCCGCTGGTGCAGGGCTGCGTGTTAACCGTGAGTCTGGGCTACGTTGGCCTCAACTTGTTGACCGACTTGCTCTACGGCTGTTTAGACCCGCGGGTGAAGGCACTATGAGCCGGCTTACCACGACCGTCTGTGCGTTCATTCTGCTGGGCTGGCTGAGCTGCGCGTTGCTCGCGCCAATGCTGCCGCTGTCGCCGAATGCGCTGGATCTCACCGCCTTGTTTGCCCCGCCCGACGCCAACCATTGGCTGGGCACCGACGACCTCGGGCGTTCCATCGCTGCGCGCCTCATCGACGGTGCGCGGGTGTCCTGTGGCGTGGGGGTGGCGGTGATGACTTTGTCCTTGGTGGTGGGGGTGAGCGTGGGCGTGACGTGCGGTATGGCCGGTGGCGTGACCGATCTGCTGGGGGCGCGCGTGATCGATATTTTTATGGCGTTCCCCGGCATCTTGCTGGCCATTGCGCTGGCCGGGGTCTTAGGCCCGGGTCTGGATAACGTGATTGTGGCCCTGTGCTGCGTGAGTTGGGTGGGCTTTGCGCGACTGGCCCGCGCCCAAACGCTGGCGGTGATGGCGCGCGATCACGTGCTGGCGGCACGGGCATTGGGCAGTCGGCGTGGTTACGTCGTGACCCGTCACCTACTGGCCTTAATCGCCGCGCCGCTGCTGGTAGAAGCGAGTTTCGTGTTGGCCTCCGCCGTGGTGGCCGAGGCCGGGTTGTCGTTTTTGGGCTTGGGCGCGCAGCCACCGCTCGCCTCGTGGGGCGGGATGATTCGCCAAGCCACGCAATTCATGGTGGTTGCGCCCTACATGTTGGTCGGGCCGTGTTTGGCGCTGATGTCACTGGCTATCAGCGCCAATGTGTTGGGCGATCGTCTGCGCGATGCCTGGCAGTTACGGCGGTGAGCGCCGCTATGACAATGAGTTTAGGCCCCTTGATGGTGGACTTGGCTGGCGTCGCTCTGGACGCGACCGAACGCGAAATACTCGTCCACCCCTTGGTGGGTGGCGTCATTTTGTTCTCTCGTAATTTTGTTTCGCGCAGCCAACTCGCCGCCCTCACCGCGGACCTCCATGCCCTACGCAGCCCCGCGCTACTGGTTGCTGTGGATCATGAAGGCGGTCGCGTGCAGCGCTTCCGCGAAGGTTTTACCGACCTCCCGGCCATGGCAACCTTGGGCTCACTCTACGATCGTGAACCCGCCTCGGCGCTGGCGCTGGCGGTCGATGTGGGTTGGTTGCTGGCCGCGGAACTGCGCGCGGTGGGGGTGGATTTTAGTTTCGCGCCGGTGTTGGACCTGTACACGCCCAGCTCTCGGGTTATTCGTGAGCGTGCGTTCCACGCCGATCCCAGTGTGGTGGCGCGTTTGGCGCAGGCTTTGGTGCGCGGCATGCACGCGGCCGGCATGGCGGCGGTGGGCAAGCACTTCCCCGGTCATGGCACGGTCACCGCCGACTCTCATCACGAGCTACCCATTGATGGTCGTGATCTGGCCGAAGTCATGCAGCGCGACCTGCTGCCTTTTCGCCTACTGTGCGCGGCAGGCATCGAGGCCATCATGCCGGCGCATATTTTGTTCCCGGCGGTAGACGAGGTAGCCGTGGGCTATTCCGCGCGGTGGTTGCAGCAAGTGCTACGCGGCGAGTTGGGTTTTCAAGGCATGATTTTCAGCGATGACCTGTCGATGTCGGGGGCGGCGCAGAACCACGGGCCGGTGGCGCGCGCGCGCCTGGCGCTGGCCGCCGGCTGCGATATGGGTTTGTTGTGCAATGACCGCCCAGCGGTGGAACAGGTGCTCGATCAGTTGCAGATGCAGGTGGCCCCGGTGTCGCTGGTGCGCATGATGCGGATGCACGGCCGGCCCGGTTTGGCGGAAGCGCAACTCATGGCGTCGCCGCGCCGCGCGCAAATTCGGGCGCAGTTGGCCGCCATGCTGGTGGCGCCCTCCTTGGCGCTGGGCGACGATGCACCGGCTTAAGGCCGGGATTTTCGCAGCCCGCTTTAGTACCATCCAGCCGCACCCCTCGTGGGATTTTTGAGCGTTAAACGCATGCAAATTCGCTTTTCAAAAATGCAGGGACTGGGCAACGATTTTGTGTTGCTTGACGCGCGCGCCGCGCCCCTCGAACTCTCCCCGGCGCAACTGCAACGGCTGGCCGACCGTCGCTACGGCGTGGGTTGTGACCAAATCCTGCTCATAGATCCCCCGTCGCTGCCCACCGCTAGCGTGCGCTATCGGGTGTTCAATGCCGATGGCAGTGCGGCTCAACACTGCGGCAATGGGGTGCGCTGCGTGGCGCGCTATCTGGCGCGGCACACCCCCAACAGCCAGGGTGCCATGGGCGTAGAAATTGGCGGGCAGGTCTATCAACTACAGCTCGAAGACGCGGGGATGGTGCGGGTGGATATGGGCGAGCCCTGCTTCGAACCCGCCGCTTTGCCGCTGCGCGTGCCCGCGCAGTTACTGCGTTATCCGCTGGAGTTCGGCACCCAGACCTTAACTTTTGGCGCAGTCTCCATGGGGAACCCGCACGCGGTGTTTGCGGTCGCCAATCTTGACACCGCGCCGGTGGCTGAACTCGGCGCGGCCCTGCAAGACCATCCCTCATTTCCCGAGCGGGTCAACGTGGGTTTTATGCAGGTGCTAGACGCCGCCCATATACGGTTGCGGGTGTTTGAGCGCGGTGCCGGCGAAACCCCGGCCTGTGGCACCGGCGCCTGCGCGGCGGTGGCCGTGGGCATTATTTGGGGCGAGCTGGCGCAGCGGGTTGAGGTTTCGCTGGCGGGTGGCACTTTGGCCATCGAGTGGCCGGGGCCGGGCCATCGTCTGTGGATGACCGGTCCGGCGCAATGTGTGTTTGAAGGTAGTATCGAACTATGAATCTACGCTTGGAATTGGATCCCGAGGATGCTGCCAGCGCCGCGGCTGTCGCCGCTTATCTGCAGGCTCATCCCGCTTTTTTTACCCAGCACCCCGCGTTATTACCGCGCTTGGAAGTGCCCATCGCCGCCGGCTCGGTCGTGTCTTTGGCGGAACGCCAGCTGGCTGGCTTGCGCGCGGAGCACGAGCGGCTGCGGGGTAGTTTTGAGGCTGTGGTGGCTTTGGCGCAGCACCACGAGGCGCTCGAAGCGCGGGTTCATCGGCTGGTGCTGGACCTCTTGGACACCGCCAGTCCTCAGGCAGTCTTTGACCTGCTAGCACGGCGCTTGGCGACGGAGTTTCAGGCCGACCGTGTGACTGGGTTGCTGTTTGCCAGCCCCGTTGCGCGACCGGGCGCTGCGGCCCGGGAATTTGTCGGTGCCGCATCGCTGCGGCGCGACGCCTTCGCCACGCTATTGACCCGCTCCGATCCGCAGTGCGGTCGCCTGACGGAAATCCAACGCGAGGCGCTGTTTGGTGCCGAGAGTTTTAGTGGTTCGCACGTGGTGTTGCCGATCTTGGGCCTCGGCTGGGATGGCCTGTTGGTGGTCAGTAGCCAAAATCCGGCCCGCTTTGAGCCCACCATGGGGACCGAATTGCTGTCGTTTCTGCGCGATGTGGTGTTGTTGGCAATCCGTCCCTGGGTGGCGGAAACAGGCGGCCGGCCGGGCGTGCTGTAAGCGCATGGGCAATGTTTTTCAGCCCACCGTCATCGCTGAATATCTCGCCAGTCTGGCGCAGGCATCGCCCCACACGCGGGCGGCTTATGGCCGCGATCTCACGCTTTTCGCCCAGTATTACGCCACGCTGGAGCCGGGTTTCGAAGTGGATGGGCAAGTGTTGCGGGGCTTTATCGCGCATCTCCATCACAATGGTCGCGCCGCGCGCTCGATCAGCCGGACGCTCTCGGCAGTGCGCGGCCTCTACGAATTTCTAATCTTCCAGGGGCGCGCGCAAAGTAATCCAGTGACCGGCATTCGGCCGCCCAAAGCGCCCCGCCGGCTGCCCAAATTACTGGATGTCGATCAGGCCAATCGGCTGCTGGAGGTCACCCCGGAAACGGCGCTGGATTGCCGTGATTTGGCCATGTGGGAGCTGACATATTCCTGCGGGCTGCGGGTCTCGGAACTCGTCGGTTTGGATCTGGGGTCGTTGGACCTGACGGCTCGTGAGGCCCGCGTTTTCGGCAAGGGCCGCAAAGAACGGTTGGTGCCGGTGGGGCGTCAAGCGGTGACGGCGCTCACCCATTGGCTGAGTTATCGCGCACTGTTGGTGGCGAGCGAGGAACCCGCGCTGTTCGTCAATCAACACGGCACGCGGCTGGGCGTGCGGCTAGTGCAAACGCGGCTGAAGACCTGGGCGCTGCGCCAAGGTCTTGAGACCAGCTTGCACCCGCACATGCTGCGGCATTCTTTTGCCAGCCACCTGTTGGAATCCTCCGGCGACCTACGTGCCGTGCAAGAACTCTTGGGCCACAGCGATATTCGTTCTACCCAAATTTACACCCATCTGGATTTTCAGCACCTTGCAAAGGTGTACGACCACGCGCATCCCCGGGCTAGACACAAGAAATAACAGGCCGCACGGGTTCGCCTTGGCGGCATTTTTTCAACCCGTTTGCCGGGGTCAAAACTGCCAAAAATCTCTGAGAAACCACCTTACCGCCAGCGCGAGCCCGGTGGGCTGGTTTCTCGGTCCCTCGGCATCACGTTGAGGTTAATCTCAGCGCCCCAAGACCGGCCCTAGCGCCAACCATCACCAGCGCGCTGGACTGGCCAGTTGCATCTGCCAGCTTTCCCACGCAACGCGCACCGATTGAATGTCTAGCGCTGTGCTGGGCGCGCATCACGCAGCCCCGTTGGTGGCTCCCGTGTCTGCGGCGGGTGGCGCCACTCCGGCTTCGATTTGGCGCTTGGGGGTCATCGACGCCATTTGACAGGCTGCCCATTGACAATTCAGGCCAGCCTGCTCGACGATTATGACTAGTCTGACTAGATGTGGAGATTGCGATGCATACTTGGCAACTACAGGAAGCGAAGAGCCGATTCAGCGAGTTGGTTGATCTCACGCTCAAAGAAGGCCCACAACTGGTCACCCGGCATGGGGAGGAGGCCGTTGTCATCCTAGCGGCCAAGGATTACCGCCTTTTAAGCGGCCAGACACCGCGCTTGATGGATTGCCTGCTCAATGCCCCAAGAGGTGAGCCGTTGGTGCTTGATCGGTCCCCAGAGACCATTCGAGATCTGGTCTTGTGAGGTATTTGCTGGATACCTGCGTGCTCTCGGAACTGGTCAAGAGCACGCCCGACGCCCATGTCCTCCAATGGTTCGAGGCGCGCAAAGGCCCTGAGCTTTGTATCAGCGCAATGACTTGGGGCGAATTGCAACGTGGCGTGACCAGGCTGCCCGAATCCAAACGGCGATCGGCACTGACGCTGTGGCTGCAGCAACTGCAAATCGGTTTCGAAAATCGAATCCTAGCGTTTGACCAAAATGTCTCGGAGGTCTGGGCGCACATGACGGTACAGGCCGAAACACAAGGTCAATCCATGGCGGCCTTCGACTCGATCATTGCGGCAACGGCCCGCGCGCACGAATGCAAATTGGTGACCCGTAATGTCCGTGATTTCGCCAAGGCGGGCATTGTCGTGCTCAACCCTTGGCAAGACCCCTGAAAAAGGCTCTTTTCGCATGAGTGAGAGATGATCCGCGACGCTGCGCAGACATTTGATTGCGGATCAGGATTGACGTCCTAACTGCTGGGTAAGCGCTTTCCCTCTTGTATCGCGGCCTGCCGCAGCGGCGTCTGTCGAGACGGTCGGTTGCTTCGACAATATCGACAAATGCTGGCCCCGCAGTCCGTATAAATAGTCAGGCGGCAGCAACCCAGTTGTCTAGTTGGAGGCCGGGCACCTTGGCAAACTCGCGGGTGTTGTTGGTCACCAGCAGGGCCTGCTGGCTGAGTGCGTGAGCGGCAATCAGGGTGTCCAACGAGCCAATGGGAGTGCCACGGCGCTCCAAGTCGGCACGCAGGTCG
The DNA here is from genome assembly GCA_903866355.1 of uncultured Gammaproteobacteria bacterium. Classification (GTDB taxonomy): domain Bacteria; phylum Pseudomonadota; class Gammaproteobacteria. The sequence continues at coordinate 23,505 of CAIPNE010000165.1, read as the reverse complement.
CCATAGATCCACACCGCTGCGGCATCGAACGGCAGGAAATATCAAAGGGGTCAGACTCGATTGATTCGCGAAACAGCGGCCGCAACCGCAGCCCCAATTAGCCATCGCCACCCAACGTCAGCGCGAGTTGGGCCGCCAGTGGCTGACCAGCGAGGGGTTTAACCAGCGCCGGGACGCAGAACGCCCCGGTGCTGGTTAAGGTGGGGGCGGACGCTACTGCGCCACCCAGCCGCCGTCGACGGGTAACGCCACGCCGGTGACGTAGCTGGAACGCGCCGACATTAACCACGCCACGGCGTCGCCAATTTCCGAGGGTTGGGCGACCCGCCGCATGGGCACGCCGTTGATGAGCTGTTCACGAATTTTAACGCTCGCATCGGTGACGCGATTGAGCATGGGGGTTTCGATAAAGCCGGGACACACCGCGTTGACCCGGATGTTACGGCTGGCGTACTCCAGCGCGACAGTTTTTGTCAGTCCCACCACGCCGTGCTTGGACGCGTTGTAGCCACAGGCGCCGGGTATCCCGATGAGTCCGGCAGCCGAGGCCGTACTCACGATGGAACCGCCACGCCCGTGCTTCATCATGTGTTCTACCTCGAGTTTCATGCAGATAAATACGCCGGTGAGATTGACGCGCTGTACCCGTTCCCACTGCTCTACGGAGTAGTCGAGAATTTTCGCGGTAGGGCCTTCGATGCCGGCATTATTGAACGCGCAATCAAGCCCCCCGTGGCGCTCGGAAATACCCTGCATGAGGGCCGAGACCGCGGCAAAATCGCCCACGTCTACGTGTTGATATTCAGCCTTGCCGCCCGCTGCGCGCACCAATCCCACCGTGTTGGCACCTTCCTCGTCTTGTACATCCGCGATGATGACCGTGGCGCCTTCGCGCCCAAGAATGATCGAGGTGGCCCGTCCTATTCCGGTACTGCCGCCCGTTACGAGCGCGATTTTGCCTTCTAACATGCCGGTCATCTGTGTACTCCCTGACGTTTTTTTTTGAGTTGGAATAAACGCCCCGCGCTTAGGCGCCGGCGTACCGCGCGATGATGTCTTTGCCTAAGGCCATCATGTGGACCTGATCCGGGCCGTCTGCCTGACGGCACCAGCGGGCGTAATTGAAGGCTTCGGCCATAAAATAGTCTTGGGTGAGGCCGCCCGCGCCATGGATTTGCATGCAGCGGTCGATGACAGTTTGCGCCATGAGCGGCACCACAATCTTGCTGGCGGCGATGAGATCGCGGGCAGCCCGCGCGCCCACTTCGTCCATACGGGTGGCGGTTTTTAACGTGAGCAGCCGAGCTTGTTCAATTTCGCTGAAGGATTTTGCGATGTCTTCGCGCACCGATTGATGCTCGGCCAGTTTGCGGCCAAAAGTGCTCCGCGACACGGCGCGGCGGCAGGCATATTCCAGCGCTCGTTGCGCGCAGCCAATCAGCCGCATGCAATGATGGATGCGGCCCGGCCCTAGCCGTCCTTGCGCAATCTCAAATCCCCGGCCTTCGCCGAGCAAAATATTTTCGGCCGGCACGCGCACATTCTCGAACACCACATCGGCGTGACCAATGGGAGCATCGTCGTAGCCTAGGGTGGTCAGCGCGCGCAAAATTTTGATGCCCGGCGTGTTTTTGGGGACCAAAATCTGGCTTTGTTGGAGGTGTCGGTTGGGGTTCTCTGGATCGGATTTTCCCATCACGATAAAAATTTCGCAGCGCTCATACATGGCGCTAGTGATAAACCACTTGTGACCGTTGATGACGTATTCGTCGCCCTCACGGCGGATAGAAGTTTGCACGTTCGTGGCGTCTGAAGAAGCCACATCCGGTTCGGTCATGCAAAAAGACGAGCGAATTTCCCCCGCCAGCAACGGCTTTAACCAGCGCTCTTGCTGCGCGGGCGTGCCGTACTTCATAAAGACTTCCATGTTGCCGGTGTCTGGGGCGTTGCAGTTAAAGGCTTCTGGCGACCACATCACTCGGCCCATCATTTCGGCCAGCGGCGCGTATTGCGCGTTGGTCAGGCCGCCGTGGTCGGCCGGCATAAAGAGATTCCACAGCCCGGCTTCGCGCGCTAGGGCTTTGAGTTCCGTCATCAGCGGCACCGTGGTGTAGCGATTGGGGAGTGCATTCAACTGGGCGTGGTAGGTGTCTTCGTTGGGGTAGATGTGTTCGTCCATGAACGCTTGGAGTTGGTCCGGGAGGCGTTCGGGGTGGGCAAAAAGGGCTTGCTGCATGGCGCGGGCTTCCAGTTCTTGGGACGGTTGAAGTCGATCGGGGTGATGGGCCGTGAGGCGTGAAATTTAGGTGAGGTCGAGCGCGTGCTGTTTCAGCGCGGGTAGGGTCACGTGTTTTAAGGCCCCCAAATGGGTGGCCAAGAGAAACACCCGTGGCGCGCACCCGGCCACAAAGGCTTCTTGCCAACGTGGCGCGCACAGGCACCAGCGGTTACCGGGCTTGAGGCCTGGAAAGCCAAACTCCGGGCGCGGCGTGGAGAGATCGTTGCCGCTAGCCTGCGAGAACGCGAGAAATTCGGCCGTGAGTTCCACACACACCGTGTGGCTGCCGCGGTCTTCTTCAGAGGTATTGCAGCAACCATCGCGGAAAAAGCCGGTGAGGGGTTGGGATGAGCAGGGCGCGAGGGCTTCGCCCAATACATTGAGTGAGGTGTCTTGTTTCATCTGTGCACGATACCGCAAGCGTTGGCGGGAATCATCGTGAGCACGTCCGCCTAATCATCGCCTTCGGGCGGCAGATCGGGGAACAGCGCGGCCGTAAACCCAAAGTTGCGCAGGTCGCGAATGCGCATTGGAAAAAGAATGCCGTCTAAATGATCGCATTCGTGTTGGACGACGCGGGCGTGGAAGTCCGTCACGAGGCGCTCAATGAGGTGGCCGTCCAAATCATAGCCACGGTAATGCAGGCGGCGTGCGCGCGGCACCAAGCCACGCATCCCGGGCACCGATAAGCAGCCTTCCCAACCTTCTTCTGGCGTGTCGTCCAGCAGGGTGAGTTCTGGGTTGATAAGGATGGTTTCGGGCGGCAGTTCTGCCAGTGGATAGCGGGGATTTGGTTGGGCCGCATCGCTATAGCCAAAAATGACCACCCGCAGCGGCACGCCAATCTGTGGGGCTGCTAAACCCGCGCCATCGGCCGCGCGCATGGTGTCGAATAAGTCGGCGACCAGCTCACGAATGGCGGGCGCTTGGGGATCGCTCACCGCTGCCGCGCGCGTCAGCAAGCGCGGATCGCCCATGCGCAGAATTTCTCGAATCATTGGACTGCTCCAAAGTTTGTGTGGCCGCTATTATCCCGCCGTTGGGGCGAGCCGCGTAGTGGCCCGCAGGGAATTTCACCGCGGGGGTCGCGCCGCGCGACAAGCCCGACACCGCAGCACCTAGCACCCCCGAGCCTCGCCACTCACTGGCGGCAAAGGGCGCCGCGCGAGCGCCGTCGGCGGCCAAGCGTCGTGTACAATCCGGCTTCTTTGGCGCAGACGTTTTTGACGGACCCACCTTATGGAATCATTTCACGCTACTACGATTTTGTCGGTTCGGCGGCCCGGTCACGTTGTGATCGGGGGCGACGGGCAGGTTTCAATGGGCAATACCATTCTTAAAGGTAATGCCCGCAAGGTGCGCCGGCTGTATCAAGACCGGGTCATCGCGGGGTTTGCTGGCGGCACTGCCGATGCCTTCACGCTGTTCGAGCGCTTTGAGGGCAAGCTCGAAAAACATCAGGGCAATCTGGTGCGTGCGGCAGTGGAATTGGCCAAAGACTGGCGCACCGACCGCATGCTGCGGCGGCTGGAGGCCTTGCTGTTGGTGGCCGATCGGGAATCCTCGCTCATGATTTCCGGCAACGGCGATGTGATCGAGCCCGAAGACTCGGTCATGGCTATTGGCTCTGGTGGCCCTTTTGCGCTGGCTGCCGCGCGGGCGCTGATGGCCAATACTGAATTGGATGCCGCCACCATTGTGCGCAAGGGGTTGGCGATCGCGGGGGATATCTGCGTGTTCACCAACGCGAACATCGTGCTCGAGGAAATCAAGCTCTAAACCATGCAAAACCGTGCCCAGCAGCTCATGGCGCTCACGCCGCAAGAAATCGTCGACCAACTCGACAAACACATCGTGGGCCAAGACGCGGCGAAGCGGGCGGTGGCCATCGCCCTGCGCACCCGCTGGCGGCGCAGCCAGGTGGTGGCGGCGCTGCGCAACGAAATAACGCCCAAAAATATCCTGATGATCGGTCCGACCGGGGTGGGCAAAACTGAAATCGCGCGGCGCCTCGCCAAGCTGGCAGGCGCGCCGTTTATCAAAATTGAGGCGACCAAATTCACCGAAGTGGGTTATGTGGGCCGCGACGTGGAAAGCATCATCCGGGACCTGCTGGACGTTGCGCTGGCCATGACCCGCGCCGAGGCCACGGCGCAGTTTCGCGTGCAGGCCGAAGATGCCGCCGAAGAGCGGGTGCTCGATGTGCTCTTGCCGCCCCCACGGGCTTTTGGTGAGACCACCCCCGCCGACGAAAGCAGTACCCGCCAGCGTTTTCGCAAAATGCTGCGCGAGGGCAAGTTGCACGATAAAGAAATTGAAATCGACGTGGCGCAAAGCGCCGGCAATGTGGAAATCATGGCCCCACCGGGCATGGAAGAAATGACCGGCCAGCTGCAAAACCTGTTTCAGAATCTGAGCCATAACCGGTCGCGATCGCGGCGCTTAAAAATTGCGACGGCGCTGAAGCTGCTGGCGGAAGAAGAAGCGGGGAAACTGGTCAACGAGGAAGATATCCGCACGCTAGCGATCGAAAACGTCGAACAGAACGGCATCGTTTTCTTGGACGAAATTGACAAAATCGCTCGTCGTGGCGAATCCCATGGCCCCGACATTTCCCGCGAGGGCGTCCAGCGCGACCTGCTCCCGCTGATCGAGGGCAGCACCGTGAGCACCAAACACGGGATGGTGCGTACCGACCACATCCTGTTTATCGCCTCAGGGGCGTTCCATCTCTCTAAGCCCTCGGACCTCATCCCCGAACTGCAAGGCCGGCTGCCCAACCGGGTGGAATTATCGTCGTTGGGGGTGGAGGATTTTGTGCGTATTCTCACCGAACCCGCCGCCTCCCTGACCGAACAATACCAAGCCTTATTGGGCACGGAAGGCGTGCAGTTGGCGTTTGTGGCGAGTGGTGTGCGGCGCATCGCCGAGATTGCTCAGCACGTGAATGATCGCAGTGAAAACATCGGCGCACGGCGACTGCATACCGTCATGGAACGCCTCCTCGAGTCGCTGTCTTTTACCGCGCCTTCACGCGTTGGCCAGGGCGTGGAAATTGACGCGGCATACGTAGATTTACACTTGGGCGAACTGGTCAAGGATGAGGACTGGGCCCGTTATATCCTGTAGGCTTTCGACCCATGGCTGAACATCAACCCACCGATATCCTGCTCCATCAGCGCTCGCGTGTGCTGGAGGTAGCCTTCGAAGACTCTTCGCGCTTCAAGCTGTCGTGCGAGTATCTGCGCGTGCATTCGCCGTCGGCGGAAGTGCGCGGGCACGGCCCGGGGCAGGGGGTGTTACAGGTTGGCAAGGAAGCCGTGAGCATCATCCATATCGAGCCGGTGGGTAACTACGCGGTGAAATTGGTGTTCGACGATGGTCACGAAACTGGCCTCTACACTTGGGATTATCTGCATTTGCTCGGGCGCCAATACGAGCACAACTGGGCCGAATACCTCGCCGCCCTGACCGCTGCCGGCCACGTCCGGAACCCACCTCCCGCCTGAGTACCTGCCGCCGATGAGCGAACGCGACACGCACTTCGGCTTTGAACAAGTGCCCGAACACGAAAAAACGGCGCGAGTGCGCGGGGTATTCGACTCCGTGGCCGGTCGCTACGACCTCATGAACGACCTGATGTCGTTAGGCTTGCACCGGGTTTGGAAACGTCTGGCGGTATTTATCGCCGGCGTTCGACCCGGCGACCGAGTGCTCGATCTGGCGGGCGGTTCAGGCGATCTCACACGGCTGTTGGCCCGCGATGTGGGGCCGCAGGGTGAGGTCGTGATTCTCGACATCAACCGTAAAATGCTCGACCTCGGCCGCGACCGGCTGTTGGACAGTGGGCAGGTTGATAACGTCCGTCTGGTGCAGGCCAACGCGGAATCCCTGCCCTTTGCCGCGCGCGAATTCAATCTGACGATCATGGGTTTTGGGCTGCGTAATGTGACCCACAAAGAGGCGGCGCTCGCGGAGATGTATCGGGTGCTCAAACCGGGTGGTCGCGCATTTGTGCTGGAGTTCTCGCACGTTAAACAACCCTTGCTGGCGCGGATCTACGATACCTATTCCTTCCAATTGCTGCCCCGACTCGGCGGCTTAATCGCCAAAGATGAAGCCAGTTATCGTTATCTTGCCGAGTCCATTCGCAAGCATCCGCCGCAGGCTGAACTGGCCGAGATGATGCGCGCGGCCGGTTTTGAACGCTGTCAGTACACCAACATGGCCGGCGGCATCGTGGCCGTGCACAGCGGCATGCGCCTGTGAACCGCCCGCTATGATCACCGCATTCCTAGCACCGCAGCGCGCGCTGGAGGGCGTCGCCACCGCGCTTAACCGTGTGTTGGCCGAACAAGTCGTGGCGTTGGCCCAACTGCAAGCACTGACCGGACGGGCCATTGATGTACGGGTCACGCGGTTGGGTTGGCGAGTCTGCATGGCGATTGAACCCGAGGGGGTGGTGCTGGCAACCAGCACCGCGCGCCCGGCTGATGTCACCATTGAAGGCTCGCTGGCAGATTTAATCGCCATGGGGCGGGCCCACCAACGTGGCGAGCCGGTGCCCGCGGGCCGGGTTCGCATTGAGGGGGACTTGGCCACCATGCAACAGGCCCAAGCAGCCTTCGCCGCACTCGATCTCGACTGGGAAGCTTTCCTGGCACGCTACGTGGGTAATGTGCCAGCACGCCAAATTGCTCGCGTGGTGCAAGGTTTGCTGAGCTTTGGCACACGTGCGCGCCAAGCGGTGGAACAAGACCTGGGCGAGTACTTGCGCACGGAATCCCGCCGCGTACCGGCGGCAGAAGAACTAGACGACTTTGCGGGCGCGGTGATGCGCATGGCCAGCGATACCGACCGCCTCGCCGCGCGGATCGTCCGCCTCCAACAGCGCAGGTACAGGTCATGATGCTCAACCCCGGCCATCTCTTACGTGTCATTTCCATCGGGCGGATTTTGGCCCGCCACGGTTTTGATGAAATTCTGTTTACGCTGCCCCTGCTCAAGCCACTGCGCTTTGTGCGCTACCTGCTGCCGTGGAATTGGACCGGCCGCCACTACGGGCCACGCGGACCACGGCTGCGCGCCGTGTTGGAGGATTTAGGGCCGCTGTTCGTGAAATTTGGCCAGTTGTTATCTACCCGCCGCGATTTGTTGGCCGAAGACGTGGCAGAGGAACTGGCGAAGCTGCAGGACCACGTGCCGCCATTTCCTGGTGCACAGGCCCGCGCAATCGTGGAGCGAGCCTACGGTAAGTCGGTCACCGAGGTGTTTGCGTCGTTCGACGAAACCTCTTTAGCGTCGGCCTCCATCGCCCAAGTTCACGTGGCGCAACTCCACGACGGCCGTGAGGTCATTGTGAAAGTTGTGCGACCGGGCATCCGCCGAGTCATTGAACGCGACATCGCGCTTATGCGGTTTCTGGCCGACTTAGCCGAGAATTACTGGGCGCGTGGTCGCCAGCTCAAGCCAACGCTGGTGGTCAATGAGTTTGAAAAAACCATTCTCGATGAACTCGACATGCTGCGTGAAGCTGCCAATGCCTCGCAGCTGCGCCGTAACTTTGCAGCCTCGCCCCGGCTGTATGTGCCCGAGGTGCATTGGGCGCTCAGTCGCCCCAACCTCCTCGTGCTCGAGCGCATTGATGGCATCTCCATTTCCAATGTGGCAGCCCTGAGGGCGGCCAACATCGATCTCTCGCAGCTGGCCGCGTCAGGTGTTGAGTTGTTTTTTACGCAGGTGTTTCGCGATCATTTCTTTCACGCCGATCTCCACCCGGGAAACTTGTTTGTGCGCCCTGGCGTTGACGGTGCGGACCCGGTTTTCGTGGTGGTCGATTTTGGCATCATGGGCTCGCTCTCGGAGTTCGATCAGCGTTATTTGGCCGAGAATTTTTACGCTTTCCTCAATCGGGACTATCGCCGGGTGGCAGAACTCCACGTCGAATCTGGCTGGGTACCGCGAGATACCCGAGTGGACGATTTCGAGTTCGCCATCCGTACCGTTTGCGAACCCATTTTCGACCGTCCGGTGAGCGATATATCAGTTGGGCAACTGCTGCTCCGGCTGTTCCAGACGGCCCAACGCTTTCACATGGAAATTTTGCCCCAGCTGCTGTTGTTACAAAAAACGCTGGTCAGTGTGGAGGGCATTGGCCGCCAACTCGATCCAGAACTAGACCTCTGGCGCACCGCGCGCCCATCACTAGAGAATTGGATGAAAGACCGGGTGGGCATTCGCAGCTTGCTGCGTTCCACTCGCGAGAACGTGCCGCGTTGGATCGACCGCCTGCCGGAGCTGCCGGGGTTAGCGTTCGATGTGCTCGACCGCATCAAGCAAGGGCGTATAGAAGTCGCCACTCACGATGAAATGTTGCAAGAAATAAGGCAGGAAATTCGCACCGTCCACCGCCGCTTGTCGCACGCCGTGGTGGGTGCGGCATTGGTACTCGCGGCAGGGTTTCTGTACGCCGTACCCACGGCCGCCGCCGGCTGGTGGGGGCCCTTGCCCAGCGGCGTCTGGTTGTTAGGTGGGGCGGGGCTGGTGATTTTGCTTGGTGCCGCCAACGGTCGGCGCGGCTAGTGGCTAGTCGCTGGCGCAGCACCGGTACGGGCCTGCAGTAGCACCATCCCTTTCAGCAAATTGAGCGCCTCAAAGACGTCGTAATCAGACTTGGCTAACGCGGCGCGGTCCGTCTGGCTCATGAGGTCCTCGCTAGCCGGGGTTGCGGGTGGCTTACCGGCGGTAGATTTCCCGGGATTGGCCAGATGCCGATCGAGTTCGGCCTCCTTCAAAAAAGCCCCGTCTTCGGCACCCAGATCAGTGATTTTGAGCTTATCGATTAGCACATCCGGCGTAATGCCTTCGGCCTGAATAGAACGCCCACTCGGCGTGAAGTAACGGGCCGTGGTGATTTTAATCGCGGCTTTGTTACTCATTGGCAGGATAGTTTGCACGGAGCCTTTGCCAAAGGTCTGACGGCCCATGATCAACGCGCGCTGATGATCCTGAAGTGCCCCTGCGACAATTTCAGAGGCCGACGCGGAACCCTCGTTGACCAACACGATGAGCGGCGCGCCGGCGAGTAAATCGGGGCCGGCGGCGTCAAATTGGAGTTTGGCATCTGCTGCTCGACCTTCGGTGTAAACAATGCGCCCGCTGTCCAAAAAGGCATCTGCCACCGCGACGGCCGCGCCAAGTACGCCGCCGGGATTGTTACGCAAGTCCAGAATGAGCCCTTTGAGCGGGCCTTTGGCGTCGGCTTTGAGTTTAGTGAGTTGTTTGACGAGGTCCTCTCCGGTGTGGACCTGAAACATCGAAAGCCGCACATACCCAAAGCCCGGCTCCAGCAAGCGGCCGCGTACGCTGCGAATTTTGATCACCGCGCGGATGAGCGTGATCTCTATGGGTTTCTCAACGCCCTCGCGGATCAGCGTGATGCTAATGGATGAGCCCACTTTGCCGCGCATGTGCTTAATGGCCTCGTTGAGGCCCGTGCCTCTGATAAGGGTTTTGTCGAGCTTGATGATGGTGTCGCCCGCCTGCACGCCAGCGCGGCTGGCCGGGGTGTCGTCGATCGGCGAGATGACTTTGAGCAAACCATCTTCGGTGCCCACTTCGATGCCCAGGCCGCCGAATTCGCCGGTCGTGCCTTCTTGGAGTTCTGTGTAGGCGGCTTCATCCAGATAGCTGGAATGCGGATCAAGCGCCGACACTAGGCCTTTGATGGCATTGTCGATGAGGGTTTTGTCGCTGAGCTTCTCGACGTAGTCAGATTTCAGCTTATGGAAAATCTCGACCAGCAGTCGCAGTTCGTCAACGGGGATGGCTTCGGGCGCTGGGGCGGGCGCCCCGGCTTTTACGGGCGGTGTGGTGAGCGGCGCGACTTCGGCGGCGGCGGCGGTCGGCGCCGTGCCGGCCCACATCAGCGCAAGCAAAAAGGCGAGGGGGTATTTCATTGGGTTCGTGGGCGACTCTATTCATGAGGCGCCCGAACGACGCCGTTTCATTATGCCCCGCGCCCGATTGCCTCGGAAGCGCGTTGGCGCAAGATTTAATCCCCGCGGGCTGCGTTTAGTGGGGCGGGGCCAACGCCACCAGCGAATGACCGGTCATTTCAGCGGGTTGTGCCAGTCCCAGCAACGCCAACAGAGTGGGGGCAATATCGCTCAGGCACCCATCCTCGGCCAAGGTTCCGGCCTGGCCGCACCACAGTAGTGGCACCAAGTTGCAGGTATGCGCGGTATGCGGCTCGCCGCTGGGATGGATCGGGGTGAACTCTCGCATTTGTTCGGCGTTACCGTGGTCGGAGGTCACCAGCAGGTCCACCCCGTGCCGACGGCAGGCTTCGGCCACGCGCCCGAGGCAGGTGTCGAGGGTCTCGATGCAACTCACTGTGGCGGCCAGATTGCCGGTGTGCCCCACCATGTCGGCGTTGGCGTAGTTGCAGATGATCGCCGCGTAGCGCTCCGCCTCGATCGCCGCGAGCAGTTGGTCGGTTAACGCCGCGGCACTCATTTCGGGCTGCTCGTCGTAGGTGGCGACCGTGGGGCTAGGGATGAGGATACGGTCTTCTCCGGCAAACGGCGTTTCTTCACCACCGTTGAAGAAGAACGTGACATGGGCGTATTTCTCGGTCTCGGCAATGCGTAGTTGAGGGTAGCCAGCTGCCGCGACGACTTCGCCAAAAGTCTTGCGTAATTCCACCGTGGGAAAAGCCACCGGCACGGTGAATTGAGCGCCGTAATGGGTCATCGCCACGAAACTACCAAGGCTTGGCACACGCGTCCGCGCAAAGGCCGAAAAATCAGCCTGCGTGAAGGCGCTAGTCAGCTGGCGAGCACGGTCGGCGCGGAAGTTGGTAAATATCAGGCAGTCCCCGTCTTCTACCCGGGCTGTTTGGCCCTGGGCCAAGATGGCGGTGGTGGTCACAAATTCATCCGATTCGCCGCGCGCATAGGCCGCCGCCAGCGCGGCGGCGGAATCGCTAGCCACCTGCTGCGCCGTACCGTTGACGATGAGTTCGTAGGCTTTGGCGGTTCGATCCCAGCTTTGGTTGCGGTCCATTGCGAAGTAGCGGCCCACGATGGTGGCAATTCGCCCCAACCCGATCGCCGCGCATTCACGCTCGATGAGCGCTAAGGAACCTGCCGCGCTACGCGGAGGGCGATCGCGCCCATCCAGAAACGCATGGATAAATAGTTGGCGCACCCCACAGTGGGCGGCCAATTTGATGAGTGCGACGGTGTGGTCTTCGTGGCTGTGCACGCCCCCTGGTGACAGCAGGCCCATCAGGTGCACGGCCCGCCCACTGCGAGCGGCTTGTTCAAAGGCGCTGATGAAGATTGGATTTCGGTTGAAATCGCCATCGGCGATGGCTTTGCCGATGCGCGTGAAATCTTGGTAGACCCGGCGCCCGGCGCCCAAATGCATGTGCCCTACTTCGGAGTTACCCATTTGCTCGTCGGGCAGTCCCACCGCCAGCCCCGAGGCGCTGATCAGCGTGTGGGGGCACTCGGCCCACAAGCGATCCCAGTGCGGTTTACGGGCGGCGTGGATGGCATTAAAACGCGGGTCTTCGGAGTGTCCCCAGCCGTCTAGCACGACGAGCAGGACTGGATGCTTGGGCTTGATCATGGCTCACACACAATTGAATAAAAGCTGGCGGCGCGCCGTGCTGGCCCGCTGGCGGGCGCGGGTCAAATGAACCTCAGCTTGGCGCTAGCTGGCCATGCGGCGCCAGCAATCCTGAGTGTATCATAGGGTCCGACGATGCCCGGCCCGTCGCGGCAGGCTCGCCTCCTCAACCCAATCCAGATCGCCCCAACCTATGATTATCAGCACCGAACTTCTGTCGAAACTCCTCGAATTCTCTCAGCAGCACCTAGCACTCGTCGGCGGCTTTTTTGCTGTGCTGGGAGCATTATTATTTAGCTTTACCCGTGGGGCTGGTCGTCACAGCGTGTCGTGCGCGCGGGCCGTACAAATGCTAAACCACGAAAATGCGCTGCCCCTCGACGTGCGGCCAGAGAAAAGCTTTCGGGCTGGCCATTTGCTTAATGCCCTCGCGTTCGGCCCAGAAGACAGCGCGGCTGGCGCGGTCCGGTTGAGCAAATACAAAGACCGCCCACTCATTATTTACTGCGAGAACGGCAGCGCCTGCGCCAAGCCGCTTAAAGACTTGAAGGCTGCCGGCTTCACTCAGCTGTTCACCTTGCAAGGTGGCTTGGCAGGTTGGCGCAACGACAACCTGCCGCTCCATACCTTGAAAGAAAAGGGCGCGAAACGCGCCTGATACGCCGACAACTTTTCGCACCCATTCAAACGTACTGTTTAAGAGATACACCGATAATGTCGAACAAAGACGAACTAGCACCCGCTGGTCAAGCCACTTCTGGGCAACTGGGCATTCAAAAAATTTACATCAAGGATTTTTCCTTCGAAGCACCTAACGCGCCGCAAATTTTTACCGAGCAACTCACGCCTTCGCTGGATGTGCAGTTCGGCAATGCGGCCTCAGTGCTGGCGGAAAACGTCCACGAAGTGGTCCTCACCGTTACCTGCACCGTCAAGCAGGACGATCGAACGGTCTATCTAGTGGAAGTTCAGCAGGCCGGGATTTTCAATATCTCCGGCTTCAACGAGCTGCAGTTGCCAGCTATTTTGGCCAGCGCCTGTCCTAATATTCTGTTTCCGTTTGCGCGCGAAGCCATCAGCGAGGTGGTTAGCAAAGGTGGGTTTCCGCAGTTGCTGTTAGCGCCAGTCAATTTTGATGCCGTCTACGCCCAGGAACTGCAACGGCGGCGCACGACTCCGGGCTCGGAAGCCCAACACTAGCCGCGGCGCTACGCCATGCGGGGTGCGAGCATTTTAGTGGCGGGCGCAGGCGCTTGGGGCACGGCACTAGCCTGCGAATTGGCCCACAGCGGCCAGCCCGTCCTGCTCTGGGCACGCGATCCCGTGCAGCGCCAGGCGCTGCGCGAAGATCGGGAAAATCGACGCTATTTGCCCGGCATCCGCCTGCCGGATGCCATTACGGTGGTGGACAGTCTGGCGCACCTGCCCACCGAGTGTACGCTGGCGCTTCTGGCCACCCCGTGTCAGACCACTCGCGAAATGGCTCAGCATCTGCACGCCTCGGCGCCGGGTATCAACGCACTCATTTGCACGGCTAAAGGGCTAGAGCTGGGGACCCAGAAGCTGGTTCACGAAGTGGTGAACGAGGTTTTTGGCGGTGGGGTGTCGGTCGCGATATTGTCTGGACCCACGTTTGCCCGTGAAGTAGCGGAGGGTTTGCCGGCCGCGGTCACGATTGCTACCGAAAATCCTACCTATGGCCAGCAAATCCTGGCGCGCTTGCACAGCCCGCGGTTTCGCCCCTACCTCACTAACGACCTAACCGGTGTCGCGTTGGGTGGTAGTATGAAAAATGTGCTGGCGATTGCGGCCGGGATTGCCGATGGTTTGGGTTTGGGCGCTAATTCACGCGCCGCACTGATTACCCGAGGTTTGGCGGAGATGGCTCGGCTGGGTTGCGCCATGGGCGCGCGTCAGGAGACCTTTATGGGTTTGTCGGGTCTGGGCGATTTGGTGCTGACCTGTACTGATGACCAATCGCGCAATCGCCGTTTTGGGTTGGCGCTGGGTGGCGGCCGGGATGCGGCGGCAGCGCACGCCTCGGTGGGGCTGGTGGAAGGTGCGGCGACCGCGTTGGCGCTCGAGGACATGGCCGTTCGTTTCCGAGTGACGCTGCCTATTGCCCACGAAGTTGCGTGCGTCCTGCGCGGCGAAATAGGGCCGCAAGCGGCGGTTGCGGCGCTGATGTCGCGCGATCCCGCGCCCGAGTTTCAGAGATCCTGAAAACGCCAAACTAGGCTTTATGCTTCGCTTCGCCGCTAAACGTGCTGGCGATCAATCTTTACTGGACCAAGGCGCCTGCCTTGTCGTTCATCGTCACCAAATTCGGCGGGGAGTCAACGTGTTTAAGTGGCTGCGACGAAACCAACAAGCGAACCAATTACTGGCCGTGCGCCCGTTGCTGGATGGCGTGGCGGTAGCGTTGCTCGAGCAACTCCCAAACCAACAATGCGTGGTGCGTTGGACCGAATATCTATCCTTGAGTGAGTCCGGCGAGCCGGAGCCCCGGGCCGCGCCCGCCGGGGTTGATTCTGCGCCGGCGAAAGACGGCGAAGAGCAGCGCGCCTCGCGTGATCGGCGCGGCGGCGACCGTCGCAGTGGCGATCGTCGCAGTGGCGATCGCGGCGGCGACCGTCGCAGTGGCGATCGTCGTTCCGGGGCGCGACGCGCGGGTGAAACAGGCGCGTCCTCAGGGAGTGAGGCCGCCGGCCATGACTTTGAGCGGCTTGCCCCATTACTCCAGCGCTTGGTGCGGCAGCGCGATTTACGGCAAGTACCTTGTACGGGCGTGCTTGGCAGTGGGGACTACAGCCTGATTTTGGTCGACGCCCCCGATGTGCCGCCCAGTGAAATTCGTGCCGCCATGCGTTGGCAGGTCAAAGAACTCATCGATTTTCACATCGACGACGCCGTGATCGATGTCTTCGATGTTCCCGAGCGCGATGGTCGCTCGGGGCGCCGCCTCTACGCGGTGGCCGCGCGTCGTGGCAAGGTCGTACAACTCATCGATTTTCTCACGGCGGCCGGCCTCAACTTAAACACCATCGACATACCCGAGCTTGCCCTGCGGAATCTCGCGGCCCGTTTGCCGGAAGATATCGGCGGTGTTGCGTTAATTGCTTTCGAGCGTGACCATGGCCTGATGACCGTTACCCGTCAGGGGGCACTCTATTTCTCGCGGCGCGTGGACTGCGGCAGCGAGCGTCTTGCGGCGGCGCTAGCGGAAGGTGGTGGGAGTTCGGCCTTGGAAAGCCTACTAGACGGCCTGACCATCGAAATCCAGCGCTCACTCGATTTCTACGAACGACATTTCAGCCAGCCTTCCATCGCCGGGATTGTGCTCGCACCCGTGGAAGGTGGCGGGGATGAGGTTTGTCGGTATCTGAGCGCGCAACTGGGCGTCCCCACTCGGTGGCTAGATTTACATGCCGACGGCGCTTTGGCCCCCGAACTGCCAGCGCTGCCGGCGCAAACCTGCGTGGTCGCGATGGGGGCCGCCATGCGTCGGGATTCGGTGGCGCTATGATCCAACAGATCAATCTTTACCAACCGATGCTGCGCCAACCCAAGCGCATTTTTTCGGCCCTGACGATTCTGCAAATCTGGTCGGTGGTTGCGCTGGCGTTGGTCGTGTTAAGCGGCTTTGGCCAATGGCGTGTCGGTGCACTGGCCGGCCGTTTGACGGGTTTGGAAAACCACGAGTTGCGCGCCAAACAGCGCTTCAAAGACCTCCAGCTAGCCCTGCCCAAAAAGAACGCCGATCCGACCTTGGCAGCACGTGCCCAGGTGATGGACATCGAACTCGCCCAAGCGCAACTGCTGGCGGAGGCACTGACGACGGGCATTTTGGGCAACACCGAGGGTTTCTCGGTTTATTTGGAGGCGCTCGCACGCCAGCACGTGACCGGCACTTGGCTGACGCGCATCGAGGTGACCCAAGGCGGCTCGGCGATTGGCTTGAGCGGCCACGCACTAGCGCCGGAGCTCGTGCCGGAATATATCCAACGGCTAAATCGCGAACCCGTTTTTAAAGGGAAAATGTTCAGCCAGCTATCACTGTCTCGGGCGCCAGACTCACTAGATTTCAATCTGGCGACGATCGGCGTGACCCCAACGGAAGACCCCGCACCGCATGCTCGGCGCTAAGACTCCCGCCGTGGGTCTGCGCCAGTTGGCCGCCCGCGTGGATGCGCTGTCTTTGAAAGAACGCGCACTGCTTTTGGGCGCGGCCATTTTGGTGCTGTTCTGGGTTTGGAACGAATGGTTGTTCAAACCGCTGGAACAGCGGCGGGTCGCGTTGGTCACCCAAGTGGCCACGCTTAGCGACGATTTGCGGGAGTTGGACGCCCTCACGCTGGCCTGGCAGGTCAGTGCTGGTGTCGACCCCGACGCCTTAACGCGGACGCATTTGGTGGCGCTCGCCGAAGCGTTAAAGCAAGTCTCGGGCACCGTCGTCGCCAAGTCGGCGCGCATGGTGCCGCCGGCGCAAATGCCAGCGCTATTAAAAGATGTACTGGGCCGCTTCCGCGATTTGGAATTTTTGAGCCTAGAAGGGCTAGGCGCGGAACCCGTGGTGCCGGTCAGCAAAGAAAGTATCGAACACCCGGCCACCACTGGGGGCACCAGCACTACCGATAAAATCGCATTTCGCCACGGGATGCGCATTCGTTTCCGCGGTAGTTTTCTGGCGGCCACCGATTATTTGAAGGCGCTTGAAGCGCTCCCCTTTGGTTTTTTCTGGGTTCATGTTGAACTAACCGCCGTCGACTTCCCGATCGTCGAGGGATCGCTGGTGATTTATACGATTAGCCCGACCAAAGGGTGGATTGGTGTCTAGTCGGAGCGCCGCGCGGCGCGGGCGATTGGTTATGCTGCTGGTCGGCGTGCGCACATTGGCCGCGACGCCCAGCGAGGGCGTGGGGAATTTGCCAGACCCCATGCAGCCGCCGTTCACCGCCGCGAAGTTGGCGACCGCGACCCCAGACGCCGTGGTTAACCAACCGGTTAACTACCGTTTGCAGGGCACAAAAATTTCCGGGCGACATCGCAGCGCCGTTATCAACGGACAACTGGTGGAAGAAGGCGGGCAGGTAGACGGCGCCACGGTGGTGACGATCAATAAAACGAGCGTGATGATTGAGAGCGGCGATAGTGGCGCCCAACCCTCGACATTGAGGTTATTAAAGCATGACGTTAAACAGCAGGCCCACGATGCGCCTTAAGAGTTGCACCAGCGGTTTGCTCATTCTGATTCTACTGACAGGCTGTCAAAACCCGCCGCCCGCAAAAGCGACGTTGCAGCAGATGGAAAAAGAAATGGTCAGCGCGCCCGTGCCGGTTCCGGTGCCCGCCGAAGTCCGTCTGGCGTTGGTGCCCAAACTGGCGCTGGATGCCCACGCAACCCCCCAAATTGCGGATGAGCAGCGCTTTGATATTGCGGTCAATGACGTCCCCACGCGGCAGTTCTTCATGAGCTTGGTCGATGGCACTCAGTACAACATGGTGGTGCATCCAGACATCTCCGGGAAAATCTCCCTCAATTTGCGCAATGTGACCATCCCGGAAGTCATTGCCGCCGCGCATGATGTCTATGGTTTTGAATTTCAGCGCACCAGTTACGGCTTTCAGGTATTGCCCGCGCGACTGGAAGCGCGAATGTTTCAAATCAACTACCTCAATATCAAACGCTCTGGTTCTTCAGCGACTTTTGTCAGCGCCGGCACCCTGCAAAAACTCCAGGGACTGGCCAATGAAGATGGCGCCAGTAACGGCGATTCGTCCTCTAGTAACGGCGACCAAAACAGCAGCGGTGGCAGTAGCGGCGGTAGCAGCGACCATCGCGCACTGGTCGGCACACAGGTCAATACGGTGGTACCCGAAACCAGTTTTTGGCAGGAACTCTCCACGGCGGTCACGGCACTCGTGGGCACCGGCGAGGGACGTAACGTGGTGGTTAATTCGCAGTCCGGCGTCGTGCTGGTGCGCGCGCTACCCAGCGAACTTCGCGAAGTAGAAACTTACCTCCAAGCGGCGCAGCTCATTGCGCAAAGACAAGTCGTACTAGAAGCCAAAGTACTCGAAGTGGAACTCTCTGATGGCTTCCAGGCCGGGGTTAACTGGGCGGCGGTCATCGGCGATTTTACGCTCGGGCAAACGGGTGGTTCCAAGCTTTTAGACAATGCGGCTGGCCGCAGCGATTTGGCGGGCACCGTGGTTGACCAGTTCCCCGGGGTCGCCAAGCTTGCGGGAGTGCCCGCGATAGCCTTCGGTGGGGTTTTCTCGCTGGCGGTAAATGGCCAAGATTTCACCGCGTTTCTGGAGGCGCTGAAAACGCAGGGCAACGTGCAAGTCTTATCCAGCCCGCGGATTTCGACCATGAATAACCAGAAGGCGATTATTAAAGTGGGAACGGACGAGTTCTTTGTCACCGATGTGTCGACCACGACGGTCACCGGCACCGCCACTACCTCAACACCCAATATCGAACTAACGCCGTTTTTTTCTGGGATCGCGCTCGACGTCACGCCGCAAATCAGCCGCGACGGCGTGGTGACCCTGCATATCCATCCTTCCGTGAGCGAAGTGACCGACCAAGAAAAAGTCATCTCCATCGGGGGGCAAACTCAAACCCTACCCCTAGCCCGCAGCACGGTGCGTGAAACCGATTCCGTTGTGCAGGCGCGCAGTGGCCAGTTAGTGGTGATTGGTGGGCTGATGCAAACCCACGAACGCGAGCACGAGGGGACCACGCCGCTACTCGGCGACCTGCCGCTGGTGGGTGCAATGTTTCGTCACAAGCGCACGCTGGGCGTTAAAAGCGAACTGGTGATCCTACTGCGACCCTTGGTGATCAATGAGGGTGCCGACTGGGCCAAGCCTATTGGTGACTCTCGCGACAGACTGTCAGGGATGGAAGGCGTCCTCGACGCGCGGGGCCAAACGCCGGGTGCAGATCTGGGGTTTCCATCGCCCTGAACGGCGTGGACAAACCTAGCACCACGCGCCCAGCATGTATCTACAACACTTTAGGCTTAACGAGCCGCCCTATTCGCTGACCCCCGACACGGCATTTTTTATGGAGCACGCGGGTTATCGCGATGCGCTCAATGTGCTGTTGGTGGCGTTGCGCAGCGGCGAGGGCTTCATGAAAGTGGTGGGCGAAGTAGGCACCGGCAAAACCATTCTGTGTCGCACGCTGCTAAAAACACTCGCGCCAGAATTTGTTTGCGCCTACCTGCCCAATCCTTATCTACGGCCGTCTAGCCTGTTGCTGTCTATCGCCGATGAATTACTCATCGACTATCCCAAGCGGGCGAGCCAGCATCAGGTGCTAAAACATATCAATCTAGCGTTACTGGATTTTCATGCAACGGGCCGCCGGGTAGTTTTGTGCATGGACGAAGCCCAGGCCGTGCCCCTGCAAACGCTAGAAGCACTGCGGCTGCTCACGAATCTTGAAACCGAAAAAACTAAATTGCTGCAGGTGGTGCTGTTTGGTCAACCCGAACTCAATCAGGTGCTTGACCAGCCCGCCATCCGCCAGCTGCGCCAGCGCATCACGTTCAGCTACGAACTACAGCCGCTCGATGCCACCGGTGTCGGGAGCTACTTGGCGCATCGGTTGGCCGTGGCGGGCTACGACGGACCACGCCTATTTGATACGCGCGCCGTTGCCGAAATTGCGCGGGGCAGCCGCGGCGTGCCAAGACTGATCAATATTTTGGCGCATAAATCGCTGATGGCGGCTTTTGGGCAAGGCGAAGGGCGCGTTAATCGCCGGCACGCCCGTAGCGCAATCCTCGACACCGATGATGCGCGCGCGGTGATGCTGCCGCGCTTTGGCGGTTTGGGTGCCTGGTTTCGACGTTGGCTGAGCAGCCATTTGGTCGGCGCTTTGGTCACGCTGGCGGTGTTGCGGATGACCGCGCCGAGCTTGCCGAGCCTGCCGATATGAGCCTTATCAATCAAATGTTGACCGACCTCGAAGCACGCCGAGGTGGCAAATTACACCAGGTCGATCAGGCGCTAAATGGCCTGCGATCAGCCGCTGAGGCGCCGCGGCGGCGCAAGATTCCACAGTTTTTAGGTGTGGGCGCGCTGCTGCTGATCACCGCGCTCGGTGGTTGGTTATTACACGAAGTGCTCAACCGCACCGTCCCGGCGGCGCCCGAACCGCTCGCCGTCGTGCCCCCACCGGCGCCACTACCTGCACTCGCTCCCGTGGCTGCCGCGCCACCCGCAACGGCGCTAAGCTTGCCGGTTATTTTGGCTGATGCGCCGCCGCAGGCAGCCGCCGTGACACAAGCAGCAACGCCAGCGGTGACGCCTGATGCCGCAGTTGCTGTGACACAAACAACAACGTCAGTGGTGCCGCCTGAGGCTGTAGCCGCCATGATGCAAGAAACAACGCCGGCGGTGGCACTTGGTGCTGCCGCGCTCTCAGACACCGGGCCGGTGCTCGGCGCCGCCGTGTCGCCGCCGCTGGGTGCCGCGCCGCGCCGCGGGGTGCAAAACGTCGTCGAGAACGCCGCCGACAGCGCGACCGAGTACCCCGGTGAGTTCCATCGCGCACCGGCGGTCAAACATCTCGACGTGCAGGCGGATGCGTTGCGGCTGGCGCTCCAGAGCGCCGCTGCCGGGAGTGCCGGGCCGCTGCGGACGTTTGTCGCCAAATACCCCACCCGGGTGGATGCACGAGTGCGTTTGGCGCTCATATTGTTGGCGGCCGACCAGACGGCCGAAGCGCAAGCCAGCCTGCGCGTGGGGCTTAATCTGGCGCCCAATCAAACCGATCTGGCGCAGGTGCTGGGTCATTCCTTGTTGGAACAGGACCAAGCGCAGGCGGCGTTGGCGGTGTTGCGACCCGCCGTGCCACCGCTCACCAAGAACCCGGAGTTTCATGCTTTGTTGGCAGCCGTTGAACAGCGTCTTGGGCTACATGCGTTGGCCGTCACCCGTTATCGTGGGCTATTACAGCGCCAGCCGGACAACGGCAATTGGTTGGTGGGTTTAGGCATCTCATTGAACGCGCAGGGTAATACCTCGGCTGCCGTAGAGAGTTTCACGCGGGCCGCCGATGATCGCACGCTGGCAGAACCACTGCGGGCGTTTGCAGCCCAAGAACGCGTACGTCTGTTGGCGGGACCGCCATGAACGTGTCACGCAAAAAACTGCGGCTTGGCGATCTTCTGGTCGAGAGCAGAATTATCTCGCAGCTCCAACTCGATGCCGCCCTCGAGGAACAGCGCAAATCTGGGCGCAAACTTGGCAAAATATTAGTCGACCACGGCTATCTCACAGAAGATGCGCTGCTGACGTTTTTGTCCCAGCAGCTCAGCGTGCCGTTTGTCGAACTGGGCCATTATCAGTTTGAGGCACCGGTGGTCGCTCTCATCCCTGAAATTTATGCCCGCCGGTTCCGGGCGGTGGCGCTCAAAGACAAAGGGGCCACGTTGCTCGTGGGGATGTCCGATCCCACCAATATTTTTGCCTACGATGAACTGGCGCGAATCATTGCGCGCCCCCTCGAAGTGGCGGTGGTCCGCGAGCAAGAGCTGCTCGACACCATTGATCGAATTTATCGTCAGACCGACCGTATTTCGGGGATCGCCGAACAGCTCAGCGACGAACTGCGAGAAGGCGATTTTGACGTAGAGCAACTCGCGGCCGGGGCGGATCTCAGCGATGCACCGGTGGTGAAATTATTGCACACGCTGTTTCAGGCGGCAGTGCAGGCGCGCGCGTCGGATATTCACATCGAACCCGACGAATCCGTGCTACGTATTCGGCAGCGCGTAGACGGCGTGTTACAGGAACAAGTACTCAACGAGCGACGTATCGCACCCGCGCTGGTGCAACGCCTGAAGCTCATGTCGAATTTGGATATTTCTGAAAAACGCCTGCCGCAGGATGGACGCTTTAGCATTCGGGTCGCTGAGCGGGTGATTGATGTACGCGTTTCGACGATGCCTTTGCAGCACGGCGAGTCGGTCGTTATGCGGTTGCTAGACCACAGCGAAGGCGTGAAAGATCTCGATGCCTTAGGCATGCCCCCGGATATTCTGCGGCGTTTTATGGCAGCGATTCAGCGCCCTTACGGCATGGTCGTCGTGACCGGCCCTACCGGCAGCGGCAAAACCTCCACACTGTATTCCGGCCTTAAGCTGCTCAACGACGCGAAGTCGAAAATAGTGACGGTGGAAGACCCTGTGGAGTATCGGCTGCCGCGGGTCAATCAGGTGCAGGTCAACACGCAAATTGGCCTGACTTTTGGCCGCGTCTTGCGCACTGCGTTGCGGCAAGATCCGGACATCATCCTAGTGGGCGAAATGCGCGATCAAGAAACCGTAGAAATTGGCTTGCGCGCGGCCATTACGGGCCATCTTGTTCTCACTTCTCTGCATACCAACGATGCGGTCAGCACCATTAGCCGCCTGCTGGATATGGGTGCCCCGGGTTATCTGTTGGCGTCGTCGCTGCACGCGGTTATTGCGCAGCGCTTGGTGCGGCGCTTGTGTGTGGAATGCACCCAATCCGTGGCGCCAAGCGGGGCCGCGCTGGGTTGGTTGCGCTTGAAAACTGGTGAGCACGTGCCCAGCGGTAACTGGCAGCAGGGAGCCGGCTGTCACGCTTGCAGCAACACCGGCTTCAAGGGGCGCATTGGGGTGTACGAAATGCTGTCCATTACGCCCGCGATGAGTACGGCCTTGGCGGCGGGAGATTTCGTGAGTT
The DNA here is from genome assembly GCA_903866355.1 of uncultured Gammaproteobacteria bacterium. Classification (GTDB taxonomy): domain Bacteria; phylum Pseudomonadota; class Gammaproteobacteria. The sequence goes on along the minus strand of CAIPNE010000165.1, from coordinate 860 downwards.
TTGCTAGTCTGGGGCGCGCTAGCGCTGGTTTCCGGTCACTGGAACTCGCCGCACTCGACTATGCCATCGCCGGTGTGACCAGCGTGAGCGAGGCGATGCGGGTGGCCGCAGAAAGTCTCTTGGGCGAGGATGACGAAGAAGATGCCCCACTATTGCCGACCGCCACTGCGGCCGCTGATTGATGCCCAATTACCGCTATCGAGGGCGGGGGCGGCGGGGAGAATCACTCTCGGGGGTTCTTGACGCCCTGAGCGCGGACGCAGTTGCTGGCCAATTGATGAACAGCGGCATTACGCCCATCGAGATTGAAGTAGCGCGTGAGCAGGTGGATGTGGGCGAACTGTTTCGCCGCCTACGCGGGCCGGTGCCGCCTGATCTGGCCGAGTTAGTGTTGTTGTCGCGTCAGCTGTACACGCTCATGCGTGCCGGCGTGCCGCTGAGTCAATCCATGACCGGCCTGATTCGCTCCACCCGCAACGCAACGCTATGCGCCGCGCTGACCGATATTAAAGCGACGGTTGAAAGTGGCCGGGAACTCTCCACCGCGATGGCGCAGCATCCCAAGGTTTTTTCGTCCTTGTACGTCAATACCGTGCGGATCGGCGAGAACACCGGGCGCTTAGATGAGGCCTTTGCGCGGTTGGCGGAATACTTGGATCGCGAGCGCGACACCCGCAGCCGGATTAAATCTGCGCTGCGCTATCCATCCTTTGTGCTCCTGGCCATCGGCATCGCGATCGGTGTCATCAACGTCGTTGTTATCCCCCAATTTGCCCAAATTTTTGCACGGGCGCACGTTGACCTACCGCTGCCTACGAAGATTATCGTGGGCACTTCGACGTTTTTTGTCGCTTGGTGGC
>CAIPNE010000164.1 GCA_903866355.1 uncultured Gammaproteobacteria bacterium | reverse complement strand
GCTTTTCTCGATGGCCGGCCCCGTGACCAACGCCGCCGCAACACTCGCCGGTAGCCGCCTGCGTAGTTCCTCCCAGAAGCGCTCGTCTGGCCACTCGTCCAGCGTAGCCGTGGCTGGCACCTGCAGATAGTAGCGGCTGCGCGTGGGCGAACGCATGGAACACAGCGCAAAGCCACGTGGGTGGCAGGCGTAGAGGAGTTCTGGGGAGACCGGGGGTCGGCCAGCACACCCAGCCAACTCACGGGATGCGTGCGCTCGAGATGGTGCATCAGACCCATCGGCACGCTGGCTCGCGCCACCCCGTGATAGCCGTCGCAGCCGGCTAGGTAGTCACAGATAAATTCGTGGGTTTGCCCCTGCCAGCGACAGCGCAGCCGTGCGGCATGGCCGGTGAGCTCCAACGGGGTCACGGCCTCGCATTCATACAAAATTTGGCTGCCGGCGCCCTCGTGTTGGGCGTTTAAATCGCGAGTGATGTCGGTCTGGCCGTAGACCATCACGGTTTTACCCGTCAGCGCGCGCAAATTGATGCGCAAACGCTGCTCACCGCGCGCGATCTCAAAACCCTCGTGGATCAGGCCTTCGCGATGCAGCCGTGCGCTGACGCCTGCGGCGTCTAATAAGGCGACACTGCCCGGCTCGAGTACCCCGGCCCGAATTCGGGTTTCGACATGCGCGCGCGTCTGCCGTTCGAGTATGACGAAACGAATGCCAGCGAGTCCCAGCAGGCGGCCTAAGAGCAGCCCAGCGGGGCCGGCACCAATAATGCCGACCTGCACGCGCGCAACGTTAGACATCGAAGAACACGGTTTCTAGTGGGCCTTGGAGGTGGATGTCGAAGCAATAGCCGGTGTGGGTGAGTGCCGCGATTAAGGTCGCGCGCCGGGCCAGCGGGACTTGGGCGAGAGCCGGATCGTGCTGATTACGCGCGGCCTCGTCGCCAAAATACAGGCGCGTCACGAGCGGGTTCATCAGGCCGCGGGCAAACAGCGTGAGATGGATATGCGGCGCTTCCTGCGGGGTCACGGGGCCTGGCTTGTGGGTCAAAAAAGTATAGCGCCCCTCACTATCCACGCTAGCCCGACCAAAACCATACCCGCTCGCGGCACCGCGCGTTGGGTAATCGCCCGCGCCATTGGCCTGCCAAATCTCAATGAGCGCATCGGGGACCGGCAGGCCATCGCCATCGAACACTTGACCACGCAGACAAATGGCGACCCCCAGCGGCGGCTCGTGGGTCACTTGATGCGCCTGCGGCCAGTCGAGTGCCAAGCTGAAATAGGGTCCCACCGTTTGCGCCGGGGTGGGCCTGCGCATGTTAGTGAGCGTCCAGGGGCGTTGCCGCGTGACCGCGCAACACCACATCGAAACGATAGGCCAACGCCCACTCCGGCGGGCTGTGTAGGAGATCAAACTTGGCGACTAGCCGCGCGCGGCGCGCGGCCTGTGGAATGCCCATGAAAATGGGATCTAGAGGCAGTAGGGGGTCGCCGGGAAAATATAGCTGGGTGACCAAGCGCGCCGCAAAACCCGCCCCGAACAGCGACAAATGGATGTGTTTGGGCCGCCACCCGTTGGGGTGATTGCCCCACGGATAAGCGCCGGGTTCGATGCTAAGGAACTCGTAACAGCCCTGCGCATCGGTGAGCACTTGGCCGGCGCCCAAGAAGTAGGGGTCCAGCGGTGCTACATGTTGATCCGCCGGGTGCCAATAACGCCCGGCGGCGTTCGCCTGCCAAATCTCAATGAGCGCATGGGCTTCGGGGCGACCCGCCGCATCGCTTACCCGGCCATGCACGAGGATGCGTTGTCCTTGCGCCGTGCCACCCGGCACTTGCGTCGTGAGATCGCCCGCCCCAGCGCGGAGTTTTTCGGGACCCCAACGCGGGCCCTGACTGGGCATCAGGTGAGAGGGGAGCGCGATGGCGGCAGCCTGTGGTGCGCGCTTGGCGCTAGAGCGATAAGCGGGGAGCTCGTTGGGTGCCCAACCGAGCGTCGCCGGTTGGGCTACTCGCCTCACGTGGCGCGCAAGACGCGGCAGTTTTGCGCAAAACGCAGTGTCGCACCGGTTTTTGCTTGCAGCGCTTCGGGCGTGAGCCCTGCGAGTAAATCCGTGACCAGCAGGCCCTCCGGCGTCACGTCAATGACCGCCAAATCGGAGTAGATGCGATCCACGCAGGCGAGCCCTGTCAGCGGTAAATCACACCGTTCAACGACCCGTGGTTGCCCATCCTTTGCGACGTGGGCGGCTAACATGACCCACACTTGTTTGGCACCGGCGACGAGGTCCATCGCCCCGCCTACCGCGGGCAATTTAGCCCCGGGCAAGGCCCAGTTGGCGAGATCGCCGTTGGCGGCGATTTGATAGGCGCCCAGAATCGATACATCGATATGGCCACCGCGAATCATCGCGAAGGAATCGGCATGATGGAAAAACGATCCGCCGGGCAGGATGGTGACAGGCTGCTTGCCCGCGTTGATGAGGTCGGGGTTGGCGGCGGCCGGCAGCGGTGCGGGCCCCATGCCCAACAGGCCGTTTTCTGAGTGCAGTACAAATTCACGTCCGGGTGGGATTTGGTCGGCGACCAGCATGGGTAGTCCAATCCCCAAATTGACGTATGCGCCTTCAACGATATCTGCGGCTACCCGGCGGGCAATGTCTTGGGTGGACAATGGCGTGATCATGCCGCCACCGCCACGAGCCGGGTGACAAAAATTCCCGGTGTGATGATGGTCTCCGGCGGGGTGTGATCGACCAACTGCCGAACTTCAGCCAAGGTGCTGGTGGCCGCGGTAGCCATCACGGGATTGAAATTACGCGCCGTCGCCGCATAGGTAAGATTGCCCCAGCGATCGCCAGTGCAGGCGTGGACTAGGGCAACGTCGGCCCGCAGCGCCATTTCCATCACGTAGTGTCGGCCGTTAAATTCACGGGTTTCGCGGCCCTCCGCCAGCGGTGTGCCATAAGCGGTAGGGGTGTAGAAGGCTGGGATTCCTGCTCCACCGGCGCGGATGCGCTCGGCGAGTGTGCCTTGCGGCACGATTTCCAAGGTGATGTCGCCAGCGGCGTAGAGTTCCTCAAACACCACCGAACCCGCCGAGCGCGGGAACGAACACACCACACGGGTCACCGCTCCAGCCTTCAGCAGCGCCGCCAGACCGCCGTCGCCGGATCCGGCATTGTTGCTGATGATGGTGAGGTTGGTCAGCCCGAGATCGCGTACCGCCAACAGCAATTGGTTGGGCACACCGGCATCACCGAAGCCGCCGACTAGCAGCGAGGCACCATCTTGTAATCCGGGGCATTGCGCTACGATTTCTGCTGCGTTGCGGTAACGTTTGTCGATCATCTGGCTATTTTCCTGATCTGGGGTAGAGCGATTATCCTCGCATGGCAAAGTCGTTCAATCACCCACGCGAACGGTGGTCCATCAATCCATCGCCGGCGCTAAAAAAATTTCCTGAGAGAGACTCGATGCCAAACACTGCCGCCGTCGACCCCTATGCCATTGCGTTGGACGATCTGGATGTCAGTAATCCCCGACTGTTTCAGCGTGACGAGATCGGTCCTTACTTTGCGCGGTTGCGCCACGAGGCGCCGGTGCACTGGTGCGCGCGCAGCGACTACGGCCCGTTTTGGTCGCTGACTAAATTTGCCGACATCCTAAAAGTAAACGCTGCCGACAAGTCTTTTGCCTGCAGTTATGAACTGGGTGGGCATGTGCTGGGCTACGAGAAAATGTTTCGGCAAAACGGCGTGGATGCCCGCATGTTCCAGTCCACCGATGCCCCTATCCACACGGCGCAGCGCAAAGCCATTGCACCGATTGTGGCCCGCGCCAACGTGCGTGAGATGGAAGACCTCATGCGTCAGCGTTGCGGTGAAATTCTGGATGCACTGCCGGAAGGTGAAACCTTCAACTGGGTAGAGCGGGTCTCTATCGAATTCACGACGCAAGTGTTG
>CAIPNE010000163.1 GCA_903866355.1 uncultured Gammaproteobacteria bacterium | reverse complement strand
CGGTGAGCCGATCACCGCGATCACGGGCACCAATATCACCCTGGCGGGAATGGCCAACCAGACGATCACCGCCTCGATGGCGGTGCCGGTGACGCCTGCGCTGAGTTACTATTACAGCCCGCACGCGGAAAAGGTTTACGCCTCGCAGCCGGGGCGGGTGCAGATCACTTGGGTGACGCTGGCGGCGACGGCTGGGGCCTATGGCACGATGGCGGAAACGTTTTCCGTTTCGTCGAACACCGCTACCAAGGTGAGGACGATTTACTGGACGGAAGAGGGTTTTCGCGGCCCAAGTGTGCCTGTCACGGATGGCCGGATCACTACGATCAATCCGGTTTACAACAGCAGCGTGCCGAAGGCCGTGGCCCAAGAAGTGAACATCCCAGGCGCTCCACTAAAGGAGGTGAGCAACTTGACCACTTTGTCCTTTCAAAAATACATCAACAACGGGGATATCCACGCCTACAACGTGGAGGGCAGGATCCTGGTCGAATACCTCGGTAACGTCCGGCTGGGCGACGACGTCTATGATTCCTTGGGCATTGATGTGGTGGAGCTGGTGCGCTCTCCCGACATCAGTTATGCGACGGTCAAGTTGGGCGCTCAGATTGCACCCCACGACGGAGATTCGAGTTTGACGGCCTCGCCGGTGATCGACAACACAACCGGGGCTGTCAGTTATTATGCCACCACGGCCCAGGCCGACGGCACCGCGCAATACACCGCCGAACGCGCGAGCGGCGGTGCCAACAGCCCCGACGACGGCAACCCAGCCTCTCCCGATGCCTACAACAAGGTGGTCTTCTATTGGCTGGAGGCGGGAAACTTCGGCATGAAGTGGCCCAAGTATCAGGATCGCTACTGGCTGCGCTGGTCGCCCAATTTGAGCGACTACGTGCACAACACGGTGGATACGGTGGGGAGCACGGCGGACAACGGCCTACAATTCACCGAGGGCATGCGGCCACAAATCGTCTATCAGGACGACGACAACCAAGTGGAGGCCAAGATCGATGATGCGACCCAACGTCTGTTCGTGAGTTTTGGCGCAGACTCGGACCTGCGTAACCGTTCGCTGCTGAAATTCACCAACACGGGAGCGACGTGGTACGTGAACCTCTATACGCAGGCGGAAAGCCGCAGTCTGGCGCTGGCCTCGACCAGCGTGAGCACCGGCGGGGTGACCACCGTAACCGTCGCCAACACGATTGCACTGGAAGTCGGGATGATTGTCTCTGGCACGGGAATCAGCGGCACCGCCACGATCGCTAGCATCACTGACGCCACCCACTATGTGCTATCTAGCGCCATTGCCAATGCCACGAATACCCTGAACTACACGGTGGAGGAGGATGGCAGTGCACCAATCAATGGGACGGCGACGGTCGGCACGCGCCTGCTGGCCCCGCTCGGTTACGAGATTGCCGGGCACATTTCAGCGGGTACGGATTATTACCCCGCTGGCTATCTAAATCCGAGTGTGCTCGGCGTCGCCGCTGCCAATGCGGGGGCGATCATCCCCGTCAATGCCCTGCCGACTGACAAGGTGCTGACGGTGCGCTGGTACAAAAAAATCTCGGCCCCGCTTGCGAGTGCTTTCAAGGATCTGTATGTGCCGGGCAAGATCGGCCGCTACACGGTGAGTTATCCCGCAGCACCGTCGCAGATCGTGATCGCCCAAGGGGTCGGCACGGGTGACCTGTCGGGCTCAGAGGGCTCGGGCACGGTTTACGTCCAAAACGATTACACGCAGCCGGGTTACAATCCCAACGAGGAACATGCCTTCATGATGAGCGGCAGCCCGAGCCGTGCTTACGCCTTGCGCGATGATTTGAACATCCAGTCAGGCACGAACTACACCTCGCAGCCCTACATCCTGGTGGCCTACACCAGCGCGACTGACCAGCGGCCGTCGATGCGCGCCTATCAGGTGGTGCGCAGCAACGCCACCTATGGCTTCGACTACAGCGCAACGGCGGGCACCCTGCTGGTGAAACCGTATCCGCTGCCACTGCTGCCCTTGGCGATGACGGGCACGGGCACGGCGAAGGATTGTGAAATTCCCAGCGCGGTGGATGCCCCGACCAATACCAATTTCAACACTGATAAAGCTTATTCGCGTTTCACTTTCAAGGACCGCAAGGGCTTTACCTGGGTCCACCGCGGGCCGCACGACGATCCAAAGCTGCTCAGCTCCACGGCCAGCAGCACCACCGTCACGGTCAGTAGCACCACGGGACTGGGGGTCGGAATGGTCGTCAGCGGCACCGGCATCACCGGCACCGCGTCGATTGTCAGTATCACTGACAACACGCGTTTTGTCCTATCGAAGAGCGCGACGGCGACAGCGCAGTCGTGGGCGTATTCGCCCGCCTTGTCGATGAAGCTCTACTACGTCCATCAGGAGGAATTTTTCATTCCGGGAGCCACCCGCACGGCAACCCAGCCGGCCGTGGGCGCGGTGTTGCCATTCTTGCGCAACGCCGCCCGCAGTGGCACACTTCTAGCCATCAACAGCATCGACGCCTATGAGTCGGGGGCGGCAGGCCAAATCGACGAGCCGCTGACGATCACCTACCGCCCGGCGTGGCCGACGGATGCCCCCGAACTGCGGGTGGGCGAAACGCTGGCGCTGCCGAAGTTCGGCCTGCCGCAGATTCGCGGTCAGAAAAGCGCGCAGGTGCTTTACCAACAGTCCGTGGCCAAGGATACGACGAATTCGTTCACCAAAAACAGCGTGACCCTACTCGACCCAACACGCGAAAAGACGGTGGACTTCAACACGGCGGGCTTGACTGCGTTGCCCAGTTCGATCGCCACCAGCACTTATCAAGGCAAGTCGTATTTCCAAAAGCTGCCGCCCGACCTGCAACAGCGTTTTTACTTTGATCCACTGCGCGGCAGCAAGGGCACGCTGGTTCTCAAAGGCGTGTTCCACGACGAGGTTGCTGGTGAAGACTACTACGACCTCAATCTGTTGACCCTGGCGCAGGAAGACGCAATAAAAGCCCTGGAAACCACTAGCGGCGCGGATCATACGGCTTG
>CAIPNE010000162.1 GCA_903866355.1 uncultured Gammaproteobacteria bacterium | reverse complement strand
CGTCTGGGCACCGGCATTAACACCTTGGTGGCAACTTCCGAGGTTGGCCTGGGCGATGTGGCACGCGTGCTGGGCGCGATGGCTAAGGGCGATCTGACGCAATCGATCAGCGCCGATTACCACGGCACGTTCGGTCAACTCAAAGACGACGTGAACAGCACGGTTGATACCTTGGCCAAGATTATTGGCGAGGTGCGAACCTCAGCCAATGCCCTTACCGGTGCATCTGAACAAGTCAGCGTCACGGCACAATCGATCTCGCAAAGTGCTTCTGAACAGGCCGCAGGCGTGGAAGAAACCAGTGCCTCTATTGAGGAAATGTCGGCATCCATTGCCCAAAACACCGATAACGCCAAAGTGACCGATGTCATGGCCGGTAAGGCGGCGCGCGAGGCCAACGAGGGCGGTGATGCGGTCGGTAAAACCGTGGTTGCCATGAAACAAATTGCGGCCAAAATTGGCATCGTTGATGACATTGCCTACCAAACTAATTTGCTGGCACTCAATGCGGCCATCGAAGCGGCGCGTGCGGGCGAGCATGGCAGAGGCTTTGCAGTGGTGGCCGCAGAAGTACGCAAGTTAGCGGAGCGCAGCCAAGTGGCGGCACAAGAAATCGGCGAGCTGGCCAGTACCAGCGTAACGGTGGCAGAGCTCGCCGGTAAGTTGCTCGAAGAGATGGTGCCAAGCATTCGCAAGACATCGGATTTGGTGCAGGAAATTTCTGCATCGTCGCAAGAGCAAGCAACCGGTGTTGGCCAGATCAACAACGCCATGAATCAACTCAACCAGGCCACGCAGCAAAACGCCTCGGCCTCGGAAGAATTGGCGGCAACGGCCGAAGAAATGTCCGGTCAAGCCGAAAAACTGCAACAGTTGATGGAGTTCTTCAAACTCTCTGCGGGTAATGACGTGCGCATGGATACTCGCGGCAAATCTACACGCGGTGGCGCGTCCATCCAGTTCAAATAGGGCAAGGGTGGATCTGCCGATCCTGAGTAAAAGTCAGCCCACGCGTTATGGAGGGGCACGGCCATGAGCGTTCAGGCAATGACAGTGGCGACAGGCAAGGGCCTGTCGTCAGTTGAACGCGGCACCGATGACGAACATTTCCTGATCTGCCACCGTGGAGGCGGATTTTTCCGATCCGGTATTCTCACCATCAAGGAAATTTTTCCATACGGACCAGTCACCGCCATGCCGTTGATGCCGGGTGAAATTCGCGGTGTGATCAGCTTGCGTGGTGCTGTCGTGCCAGCGGTTGATCTGGTCGTGCGTTGTGGTCGGGATGCCCACAGCGCAGACTAGCACGCTGCCGATCAGCGGCATTACCCCCGGACTTGAATTCCTCTAGGCTCAGACCTCGCTGTTCTAGATTATGACTTGCGTGCACAAGCGCCTTTGACCAGGATTTCGCACGCACGGCTGCGCAGCCCTCCCAAAGGCGCTGCGGCAGCGCAGAAAAAATGGGGGGTTTTTCATCCTCCCAGCAGCCAAAATAGTGGACACAAACGATGATGGATCGCATCATCGACGCCGAGAGTGATCGGCGGCGGGCGCACCCGAAAAACACCGCTCACCCAGAGCGCCAACCCCGATCTCACACATAATCCTCCTGCAGCGCGCGGCAGGTTGAATCTGGTGGCCAACGGCGAAATCGAAAAATTGTTGGCTATTGTGGATGAACTGATTGCGGCCATGGACGTGACCCCAAAAAAAAACCGACTGCCCGTGCGCTTAGAGAATACCGCAGCCAGCGCGGTTGGGACCCGCAGATTCCAACGCCACATCGCCGCTGCGGCCCAGCGTTTTGCTGCGCTGGGTCAGACCGTCACAGCCGCGGATGCAATGCCCACCCTAATCCGGGCTAGTCAAGAGTTGACTGAGTTCGGCTAGCGGTGAATGCTGGCGACCCTCCCATGACTCCTTAGCCGTGCTTAGCCCATGCCAATCCATCCTACTGCCATCATTGACCCCTCAGCCCGCATCGGTGCAGATGTCACAATCGGTCCCTATTGCATCATTGGTGCGGATGTAGAAATTGGTGCCGGTTGCTGGCTACAGCACCATGTGACGGTCTTGGGCCCGACCAAGATGGGTGTAAACAACCGCTTCTTCGCCTACTGTTCGATCGGCCAGCAAGCTCAGGATCTGAAATATCACGGCGAGCCCACCGGCTTAGAAATTGGCGACAACAATACCTTCCGTGAATTCTGTTCCGTGCATCGTGCGACTTCCCCAGGGGATAAAACGCTTATCGGTAGCCACAATAACTGCCTCGCCTATGGCCATATCGCGCACGATTGCGTCGTGGGAAATCACGTCATTTTCTCCAATAGTGTGACGATGGCTGGCCACGTGACGGTCGAGGATTACGCTATCCTGAGTGGGCTTACCGCGGTGCACCAGTTTTGCCGGATCGGCACGCGTAGCTTCACGG
>CAIPNE010000161.1 GCA_903866355.1 uncultured Gammaproteobacteria bacterium | reverse complement strand
GCGCAAGGGACCTTCGATCTCGAGCGCTATGTCAGTCATCTGCAAGCGCTACCTGACCTCCCCTACGACCCAGAGGACTTGCCAGCTTAGTCCAGCAGCGCCACAAACTCCGGCAACGCCTGCATTCTGGCAACCCACGCCTGAACCGCTGGATAACCCTCTAAGGTAATCCCGCCATCGCCTGCTTGGGCAATCGCGGGATAGGCCGCCACATCGGCTACCGTTGGGTGGTCGAGCGCGAGCCAGTGACGGCCCGTCAAACGCTGCTCAAACGCTGCTCAAACGGCCGCCAACAGAGACAGCAGCAGGCGCACTTCGTAGCAATTGCGCGCCAAGGGCATGTTGTACAAAACCAAGGCGCGCGCAGTGCTCATCAGCGTGGTTGCAGCCGATACACGCGGGCGGCCGTGCCATAGAACAGGTCGTCTTTCTCGGCCTCGGTATAACGCGCGGCCATTTTCTTAAACGCGTTCCACAGCACCGCGTAGGACACCGCGCATTTGTCGACCGGGAAGTTACTCTCGAACATGCAGCGCGACGGGCCAAATTGCTCGATGGCGTAGTGGTAATAGCGCGCCTGAGCGGCCACGAACTCATCTGAGCTAGGTGGCTTGGCGTGGGTTTCAAAGCCAAAGCCGTTCCAGGGCATCACCAGCCCGCCCAGCTTGATGGTCATGTTGGGGCAACTCGCCGCAGCGGCTAAATCGCGTGACCATTGGCCGAAAATTTCTTCTCGACGCCCGGCATACGGGCCCACCCCGAGTGGGGTTCCCAGGTGATTGAGCACGATGGGCACCTGCGGGAACGCCCGCGCCAGCGCGGTCAGGCTCGGCAATTGGGTATGGTACTGGTAGGCGTCAAACACGAGGCCGAGGTCAGCCAGCACGCCGAAGCCGGCACGAAACGCGCGATCTTCGTAGAGGTTGGCGTCGTGGATGTCGGGCATGGAAAACAGCGCGTCGCTGGCATCCCAGGCGGCAATCTGTCGAATACCCCGAAACAGTGAGCTGGCCCCCAAATGGGCGTCCAACACTTCATTGACGAGCCCACCTAAACGCAGATCGGCCGTACCCATGATGGCGCCGATTTGCACAGATCCCGGCTGTTTGCGCGCTTCTGCCGCGATGGCGTCCACCCACTGCGTCTCGCCTACGGGCTTGAAAGCCTCGGGGCCGTCTTCTCGGTAACCTTCCCAGCACTGTAAATAAACGGTCTGTTGCACGCCATGCGAGGCCGTATCGGCGCGCAATTTAGGGAGATCGTAATGCGGAAATTCGCCCGCCTGAGCAAAAAAATGATGGTGCGGATCGATGATGCGACGGGTGGGTTCGAGGATTTCTTCTTGAACCTGAGCAAGCCAATCTTCGTGGACTTCGATAAGCGGCATGACAATCTCCTCCGTGATGAGTCAAACCAATATAGGGGCGCGACTACTCCGCAGCAAGGCGTAACGCATTGCCCGCGGGCCACCCGCCACACCCAACGCCGCCCGCCACTCACGCGCCCCAGACAAACTCCCGGCGTGTCAGCCTACTGCCGCACCACATAGGTATAGAAACGCACTGAGCCGTCGGGTTGCGCTTCGCGATGCAGGCCTTGCACTTCCGTTTCGAAACCCGGGAAGCGGTTAGCGGCCAACTCGAACGCGCGCAGGTAATCCACCATCGGTCGCGAACGCTCATCCAAGCGCTCACCCGGGATGATGGTCGCGATGCCGGGCGGATACACCACCCACAGCGTGGTCGCGATGCGCCCGTCCAGTTCGTCCAACGGCAGATAGTCCACCCGATTGCGGACCAACTCGCGCACCGCCTCGTGTGGCGGCATCACCATTGTCGGCAAGTGCGCGGCCGTAAACTGCGCAGACTGCAGGGCGCTGAGGTTAACCTCGCGGTACAGCGCATGGATGTCGGTACAGAGGTCGCGCAGGCGCAGCCCGGCATAGCGCTGCGGGCGACGGGCCACAAAATCGGGCATGACATCGTCCAGCAGGGCGTTGTCGTCGTGCAGTTTTTTGAACGTCACCAAATGCGCGAGTAGCGTGCCTGCCTTACTACTTTCCACCCCCGGTGTGAGCAGAAAAAGCAGCGAATTGAGATCGTTTTTCTCGCACACAATGCGATTTTGGCGCAGATATTCGGCGACTACGGGCGCCGGCACGCCATGCTCAGCGTAGCTACCATC
>CAIPNE010000160.1 GCA_903866355.1 uncultured Gammaproteobacteria bacterium | reverse complement strand
GAAATTGATCTGGTCGCCCGCTATCTGGAGCGACTTGCCGGGCGCGATAACGCCGGCATCGACCTCGACACGCTGAAATGGACGGGTCCGCTGGCCTCATGAGGCGAGCGGCGCGTCTGCGTCATTTCTCTACCACCCGTATCTCAAGCAGCATTGGTCTGGAATCAAGATGAATCTCAATTCAACCGAGGAAATCGTCGAGGATCTGCGCGCCGGGCGCATGGTGATCATGATGGACGACGAGGACCGTGAGAACGAAGGCGATTTCATTATCGCCGCCAGTCATTGCAGCGCCGAGCACGTGAATTTCATGGCCCGCTACGGCCGTGGACTCATCTGCCTGACGCTGACAGAAGCCCGTTGTCAGCAACTCAATTTGCCGCTGATGGTGCAAGACACGCGGTATACCCATCGCACGAATTTCACGATGTCGATCGAGGCCGCCGAGGGAGTTACGACGGGTATTTCGGCAGCTGATCGCGCGCGCACTATTCAGGTTGCGGTAGCGGCCACGGCCAAACCTTCGGATATCGTCCAGCCCGGGCATATTTTCCCTCTCATGGCCCAGCCTGGTGGGGTGTTAACCCGGGCCGGCCATACCGAGGCGGGTTGCGATTTAGCCCATTTGGCGGGGCTCGAGGCGGCCAGCGTTATCGTTGAGATTCTCAACGACGATGGCAGCATGGCGAGACGTCCAGATCTCGAAATCATCGCGGCCCAGCATCAGTTAAAAATTGGCACCGTCGCAGACCTCATTCGCTTTCGCATTCAAAATGAGAAAACCGTGGAGCGCGCGGCAGAATCGGTGCTCGCTACCGAGTTTGGCGATTTCCGCCTAACGGTTTATCGCGACCGTATGCATGGCGACTTGCACATCGCGATGGCGCGCGGGGATATCGAGCCCGAGCAACCCACCTTGGTGCGAGTACATATTTTTAATCCTTTCGAGGACCTCACCGCCAGCGTGCGCCGCGATGCCGGTTGGCCGTTGCGCGATGCTTTGCGGCGCGTGGCCGAGGCCGAGCGGGGCGTGGTGGTGGTCTTGTGCAATCAAATCCACAACGACGAACTGGTGCGCCAAGTGCTGAACTATGCGCAAGTAGACGGCGTACTGGCCCCGGCCGTTAGCAAGTCGCAAACCATACCACCCGACTGGCGGCAAATTGGACTCGGCGCGCAAATTTTGTCGGATCAAGGAATCCGCAAAATGCGCGTCATGAGCAACCCCCGTAAATATCACGCACTGTCGGGCTTCGGGCTCGAGGTCATCGAATACGTTAGATGAGAGGCAGATCATGAACGGCATCACCATCATTGAAGGCGCGGTCGTCCCCGCAGCCGATGTGCGCATTGGCATCATTGCCGGCCGCTTTAATAGTTTTATCGTCGAGCAACTTGAGCGCGGTTGTTTGGAGACGCTGCGCCGCCACGGGCTACCGGATAGCGCCATTACCCTTGCCCGTGTGCCAGGCGCCTACGAAATGCCGGTGGTCGCCAAAAAAATGGCCAAAAGCGGCCACTACGACGGCATCATCGCGCTGGGCGCGGTAATTCGTGGGGCGACGCCGCATTTCGAGCAGGTTGCCGGGGCCTGTTCGCACGGTCTGGCGGCGGTGGCGACCGAAACCGGCGTGCCGGTTATTTTTGGCGTGTTAACCGTCGAGTCCATCGAACAAGCCATCGAGCGCGCCGGCACCAAAGCCGGTAACAAAGGGGCGGAGGCCGCGGTCACGGCCATCGAGATGATTTCCCTGCTGCGCCAGATCTGATGACCGAACCTGAACAAGAACAAGAACGGCCGCCGGTAAGCTCCGGTGGCGGCGGCTCCAATCAGGCGCGGGTGCGCGCCCGCCGCTGTGCGGTACAAGCGTTGTATCAGTGGCATCTGGCCGGTGCGGCACCGGATGCCATCATTGCGGAATTTTTAGGCGAGCGCGAAGTCAACAAAATCGATGTGGAATACTTCGCCACGCTCACCCGCGACATCCCGCGCCACGAGCCAGCTTTGCGAGAGGTTCTGATGCCCGTATTAGACCGGCCGTGGGAGCGCATTGGCCCGGTAGAGCGCAGTGTGTTGCTGTTGGGAGCCTACGAATTGGCACATTGTCCTCACATTCCGTGGCGGGTGGTGGTCAATGAAGGGGTAGAACTGTGCAAAATGTTTGGCGCAGACGAAGCCCACCGCTACGTCAACGGCGTGCTCGATAAACTGGCGCGGCAGCTGCGCAGTCTGGAAGTAGCCTCGCTAGGCCGCTAGCCGGTGACGGAATTTGAACTCATCGAGCAGGTGTTCGCACCGCTCGGTCGTGCCCGCCCCGATGTGGCGTTGGGCATCGGCGACGATGCCGCCCTGTTAAGGCCGCCTGCCGGCGAATTACTGGTGGCCTGCGTCGACACCCTCGTCGCCGGCGTGCATTTTCCGCCGGAGATGCGGGCGGCCGACATCGGCTACCGCGCTGCAGCGGTGAATCTCAGTGATCTCGCCGCGATGGGCGCCCAACCGCGTTGGGCAACACTCGCCTTGACGCTGCCGGCGGTGCGCCCGGTGTGGCTGCGCCAATTTGCCCAAGGTCTGCGGATGGCGTTGGCGGCCCACGAGGTGGCGCTAGTGGGCGGGGATACCACGCGCGGACCCCTGACTATCTCTTTGCAACTATTGGGCAGCGTGCCAGACGGTGTAGCCCTCACCCGTGGTGGTAGCCGGGTGGGAGACGCCGTTTTTGTGTCTGGCACGTTAGGCGACTCGGCCGCGGGTCTCAGCCTTTTTGGCACTGCCGCGCCGGCGCGCTCACCGGCCGCTTGGTTAACCGGTCGTTTTCGCCGTCCCACCCCACGGCTTGCGCTGGGGCGCGCGCTGCGTGGGCACGCCAGCGCCTGCATTGATGTCTCCGATGGTTTATTGGCCGATGCGGGCCATCTTGCCGAGCGCAGCGCGGTGCAATTGCGGTTGTGGGCCGACGCACTGCCGCGCTCTACGGCGCTGCTGGGCTTGTTTGATCCCGACACCGCCTTACGTTGGGCGGCTACCGGCGGGGATGACTACGAGTTGTGTTTTACGGTACCGCCCACCAGCGTGGCGGTGATCGAGGGGCTGCAGAGCCACTTGTCTTGCCGCTTGACGCAAATTGGTGAAGTGCGCGCGGGCGCGGGGGTGGTGTTATGTGGCCCAGATGGCGGCCAGTGCCAGTGGCCAAGCTCGGGCTACCGGCATTTTTAGCGCCGGTGCTTGGGTTGTGTGCGGGGGGAATGGTTGTGCCGGGCGCACAGCCTCCCCCGCAAAACAAGCGGCGGGCTAGGAGGCGCGCCGGCGCAAACCCATGGCCCCCAAAGCGCCCAGTGCTAGCAGGCTCAGCGTAGCTGGCTCCGGCACGCCGGGCGGTGGGGTTTTCACGTATAGGTTGCCACACAGCTTTTGTAGCTTGAAGGCATCGTAGTTGTTGTAGCCGATGTCCGGGCTGCCGACGGTCGTTCCACCTAGAACCGCTGACGAATACGCTCCCACAGCCCAGAACTTAGAACCGCGGGCTGCGGTTTGGGTCGCTACGTTGGTCACCGAGGGGGTGGTAGTCGAAGCGCTTCCATAACTGCCTAAGAGATCCCAGCCAACGTAGGTCAGGCCTTTGAGGGACCCCGCGTTGTCGGTGGAGTTATAGGCAATTTGGTTGTCTAAGGGATTGGTATCCACAGGAGGGCCGACCCCGGCGTAGGCGTCGTTATAGGCAAAAAGCTGGAAGTCTGCGTCGCCCCTGACGTAGCCAAAGGTGATCTCCGTTAGGGTGACGGCTTGGTTAAACGCGAAAATGACCAAGTCGTAGCCGCGCCTATTATCAATGCCATGAGTGCCGTTAGTGCTGCTGTCCCCGCTCGTCGTCACGCCAAGCCCAGAGGAGCCGTACACGGTGACGCCCGGTAGCGGCGTATCTTGATCCATCTGGTCGGCGGTGTTAGTCGCATGCCAGCCGCTGGCGCTGGAGGTTATGGTGGTACTACTGTGACTTGCGCTAGCGGTCACCGCGTCGCTTACAACGTCAAGATTGGCGAAGTCCCAAATGTAGTCTCCGCAGGTGGTACTGCTGGGGTCGCTGCAGTGCGTGGAGCTGCCGGCCAGTG
>CAIPNE010000159.1 GCA_903866355.1 uncultured Gammaproteobacteria bacterium | reverse complement strand
CGGCTTATCATTTGGCCCTCGAGCATAGCCTTGGCGTCGGCGGTGCCGGTGCGCTGGAGCGTGCGAGTCAGACCCATGCCGGCCGTTTTAACGCGCTGGCGCGGCAAATCTACGAGAATTGGCGCAACGCCTGCGGGCTAGTACCTCAAGGGTGACGTGCACCCGGTGGCGCTGCTTCGCCGCCTGCTGCGGTCGGCCGCGCAAGGGGCGCAGTAATGGTCGCGCCGGGGGCATTCGAATTTTTCGGCATGGACTCACTTTGCGACCCGCAGGCGCGCGCCCGCGCTACGGGTCACACGCTAGCAAGCTAACGCCCGGGACTTGCCGTGCCCTGGTGAGGGTTCCAACGCTGCCTGCGCGGCTTATCTGCAGGGAGAGAATTAGTCCGTGGCGTGACCGCCCATCCGGGTAGATTCCAAGTCAAAAATTTGCGCTCAACGGGTTGCATGAGAAACAACTTTGTTGCCTATAATGCAACCATGTCACTTCGTCTCATCAAATACGCACTTAATCGAAATCACGCAGAACCGCGTTTTTTCAACACCCCCGACGCCCTGCGTGATACCTACGATGTGGTGATCATCGGGGGGGGCGGACATGGACTCGCCTGCGCCTACCATTTGGCTGCCGAGCACGGCATCCGGCGCATCGCGGTGATCGAAAAAGGCTACTTGGGTGGTGGTAACACCGGGCGAAATACCACTATCGTGCGCTCGAACTACCTGACCCCTGAGGGCGTGTTGTTCTACCAGCGCAGTGTGGAACTTTTTCAGCAACTCGCCTCGACGCTCGATTTAAACCTTTTCTACTCTACCCGCGGACATTTCACGCTAGCTCATTCGGAGGCCACGCTGCGGACCATGCGTTGGCGCGCGGAGGTCAATAAGCACTATGGGGTGGATAGCGAGCTGGTGACGGCGGAGGATGTCAAAAAAGCCTGCCCACAAATTGATCTCTCCTGCGGGGGTAACCATCCCATTTTGGGTGCTTTGTTCCATGCACCAGGCGCCATCGTGCGTCACGACGCGGTGGCGTGGGGCTACGCGCGGCGCGCCTCCCAGCTGGGGGTCGAAATTTTTCAGAACACCGAAGTCACTGGCATCGAGACCAGCGGCGGCCGGGTGGTTGCGGTGAACACCACGCGCGGCCGCATCGCGACCGAAAAAGTGGTCTCGGCGGTCGCCGGCTCCACGCCTACGCTGCTCAAGATGGTGGGCTTAAAAAGCCCAGTAGATATTTTGCCCCTGCAAGCCTGCGTCACCGAACCCATGAAAGCTTGGCTGGACACCATCATTGTGTCGGGCACGCTGCATGTGTATGTCAGCCAGACCGCGCGGGGGGAACTGGTCATGGGGGCGGCCGTAGACCCGGCAGAGCTGCATTCCACCCGCTCGTCCTTAGAATTCGTTACCTCGCTGGCCGACCAAATGCTGGATCTTTTTCCCTTTTTGGCGGGCGTAAAAATTGTCCGGCAGTGGGCTGGCATGGCCGATATGACCCCGGACTTCGCACCCGTGATGGGTATCACCGAAGTGGGTGGCTTTTATCTGGACGCTGGCTGGGGCACGTGGGGTTTCAAGGCTACCCCCGTGTGCGGCGAAACCATGGCCTTCACGGTTGCACACAATACCAATCATCGGCTCATTGAATCCTTCGGCATGGAGCGCTTCCACCGCCTCGCCATGTTGGGCGAAAAGGGCGCTGCGGCGGTGGGACATTGAGACGATGAAACACTTCGATTGCCCCGTCATTGGTCGCCGCCCACAGCAAGAATTCCTGTGCAGCGGTGCCTCTATCGACATCATCCTCATGGACGACGCAGACGCCGCCCGTGAAGCACTGTATTTCGGCGATGCCACCGCCCGGGTGAAACGCGAGTGGTGGTATCACAAGCCCTCGCGGCTGTGGTTTTTACTCCAACGCGATACCGGCACAGACACGGTCATGTCGGTCGAACTGGCAACGCAGGTGCACGACCATGACCGCCCGTAGATTGCCGCCCCGTTCGGGCGAGTGGATCGATCGTTCACTCGAACTCGAGTTCGAATTTGAAGGCCAGCGCTATGGGGCCTACGGCGGCGACACCATCAGCAGTGCGCTGCTGGCCGGTGGCCGACGGGTGTTGGGCCGCAGCTTTAAATATCACCGCCCACGCGGGGTGTTGTCGTTTGCGAACCACGACGCCAACGTGCTCTTGGAGACCGCCACCCGGATCAACATCCGGGGCGATGTGGAACCCGTGGTGGCCGGCGAGCATTACCGGGCGGTTAACACGTTGGGCGGGGTGGACCGCGACCGCGGCAATTGGTTGGAGATGTTTTCGGCCTTTCTACCGGCCGGTTTCTACTACAAGGCTTTCTACCGGCCGGCCTCATTCTTCCCGCTCTGGGAGCGCGTTATTCGCCGCCTGAGCGGGCTGGGACGGATTAACGAAAAATTCCCCACCGCGCGCGGCATTACCCGGCGAGTCATCTGCGACACCCTCATTATTGGCGGGGGCGCGGCGGGTCTGGCTGCTGCACTAGGGCTTGCGGCGGCCGGCAAACGCGTGGTCTTGGTGGACGAACACCCCTTCCTCGGCGGCAGCCTGTGCGGGGCGCAAATGGACGCGGAGCCTGGGCGCTGGTGCGCCGCGCAAATCGCGGGCTTGCGGCAATACCCTAATCTGACGGTCCTCAGTGGGGCATTTGCGGCTGGCTATTACGCCGATGGCACGGTGCCGGTGATCCGATCCGACGGCATGAGCATCGTGATTGCCAAGACGGTGATCGTCGCCACGGGTGCGATTGAGCAGCCAGCGGTTTTTCACGACAACGATTTGCCTGGGGTGATGCTGGCATCCGCCGCGCGCCGGTTAGTCGGGTGCTATGGCGTGGCGCCCTGCCGTGACGCCGTGGTGCTGGCCGGTAACCTAGACGCCTATACCGCGGCGCTCGCGTTGCACGGCAACGGCATCAATATTGTGGCGATTGTGGATCTGGAAACGGCGGATGAGCGCGGTCCTCTGGCTGCGGTTGCGCGCGCTGCCGGGATCCGGGTGGTGTCGAATAGCCAGATAGCCGCAGCGCATGCGCACGGCGGCGAACTCGCCGCGGTCACCGTCAACGCGGCGGGTAGCGCCGGTGAGGCGGCGGGCGAGCGCATCACCTGCGACGGTCTTTTGATGAGCGTGGGCTGGGCCCCGGCGGCGCATTTGTTAGCGCAAGCCGGCAGCCGTTTTGAGTTTGATGAAACGGTGGGGCAACTGCGGCCAACCACACTCCCACCGGGTGTTTTTGCGGCGGGGCGAGTCAATGCGCGCCATACCCTCAACGACCGGATAGCCGATGGCGTGGCGGCGGCCGAAGAAGCTTTGGCGTGGTTGGCGGGGACCCCCGTTGCAGTCGCGCGACCGGCGCTAGAAACCCAACGGCGATCGCACCCGTTGCCGCTGGTGGAGCATTCGGGGCGCAAAAATTTTGTCGATTTCGACGAAGACATCCAAATTGAAGACCTGCGCACCAGCATCCGCGAGGGCTTCGACAGCGTGGAGCTTTTAAAACGCTACACCACCAACGGCATGGG
>CAIPNE010000158.1 GCA_903866355.1 uncultured Gammaproteobacteria bacterium | reverse complement strand
TTGCGCCCGAGTGGAAATTATGGACAGCCGAGACTTTGCGCAGCTGCGAAAAATGTTCCGTGCGGTTGAAATGCTGGGCGCACGTTGCATGTTGACATCCCTGCGCGCTGGCGTGGTGGCGCATCTGGTGACTTACGATGTGGATACCGACGGACTGCAAACGGCCATTAGCCTAGAGGACGGGCTTGCGGCGTTACGTCGGGGGCAGGTATCCACTCCCAGGAGGCCCGCATGACTCTGGGCGTTGAACGATTCCATATTAACGGTGAACGAGATCTTCCCAGCGCGGTATTGTGGCCCAGGCGCGCGAGCCTGCTCGCGGAGGCATCGGAGGTGGACCGTACGATCGTCGCGACCATTATTTCTGAGCTGGGTTCCAACATCGTGAAGTATGCGCAGCGCGGCACCATTGATATTGTGCGGGTGGAGCGCGACGACGCCATCGACATTGAGATCACGGCCGAGGATTTCGGTCCCGGGATCGAGAACGTCGAGCGCGCGATGAGCGATCATTTCAGCACCGGTGGGACCTTGGGCTTGGGCCTGCCCGGGGTGCGGCGCATGGCCAATGCCTTCAATATTCGCTCCGTGATCGGGCGTGGTACCGTGGTGTTCGCCAGTAAGCGGATTGGGGGCCAACGGTTGCCGCACGCCATTCTGAAAAACGTCGAGCGGCCTATGCTGGCCGTGAAGCTTCCAGTTTTTTGGTCTTTTAGTGTGCGGACCCAGCCACGAATGGGCGAGCATGCCATCGGCGACCGTGGCTTGGCGATTGAAGTCAATGATGGTTTGCTGCTGGCGATGATCGACGTCTCAGGCCACGGCAAGCGCGCGAGTGGGGTTGCCGACGACTTGGTCGCGAATCTGCGTGCGAACGCCTCGGCAAATTTGGTCGCAGTGATGCAACACCTGTTCAAGGCTGCGCAAGGGACGGTGGGCGCGGCGGTGGGCTTGGCTTTTGTTGAACCCAACCTCAACCAATTTCGTTATATGGGGATCGGTAACACGCGCTGCGCCAAACTGGGCAAAACATCCTGGCGGGGCGTGTCACGCGACGGCGTGTTGGGTGGACGCTGGCCAACCCCCTACGAACAAACAGTGCCACTCGAAACCGATGACTGCTTGGTACTCTGGACCGATGGCATCGCCGAAAATGCGATTGACGATCTGCGGGGCACGGCGGCTATGCGCTCCCCTGCAGACATCGCAAGCCGGTTGGTTAGAGAGTTCGCTAGACCCTACGACGATTCCGGCTGTGTTGTCATGAAATGGCACAAGTAAACAAACTCTACGTCTTGCCTCTGAGCCGACCCGGCAGCGTGACGGACGGGCGCGGCAAGGTGTACCAGCTTGTACTGGCCTTGGGTGGCTTGGTCGCAACGGCGGCCCGCATCGCGGGGGCTGTCTCGGAGATTGGCCGCTGGTACCAGCGTTATGCTGTGGATCCGCTACTGCTGTTTACGAGCGAGATCGACGGCGACTCGGCGCAGCTGGTATTTGAATTTCAATCCGCGCAAGACTTGCCGTCCAGCGCGTGGGAGTGTGCGCCGTTGGCCGGCCATCGGGACGGCTCAAAACAGACGGCGCGCCTGTATTTCCGGCTCCCCAATGCGCACGTATTGTTGGCGCGGCAGGACCAAGTGCAGGCTATCGCACAAGCGCTCTCGCGCGAGGAACTTTTTGAGGGGTTGGCTCAGCGCAACCAAGCCTTGGTGCAAGCCACGGAGATTGCTGAAAAAGCAGCGCAGGCTAAAGGCGATTTTTTGGCCAATATGAGCCACGAAATTCGCACCCCCATGAACGCCGTGCTGGGGCTCACGCATTTGGTGCTGGCCACGGAGTTGTCTGCAGGCCAGCGCGATCACCTCGAGAAAATCCAAGCCTCGGCGCGGCATCTGCTCGGTATCATCAACGAT
>CAIPNE010000157.1 GCA_903866355.1 uncultured Gammaproteobacteria bacterium | reverse complement strand
TTTGGTCGAGTGTTCAAGTCACTCACGCCCTACCATTCCTACACCCTAAGCCACTTTGTTGTCAGCTACAAAGTGGCTTTTTGTTTTGGGGCTGCGTGGAACCGTGTAATTGCCACCGCTGTGGAACACGGCTAAATTGGTGAACGAGTGCCCGTGCCAAAACTTGGCGACAAAGGACATGAAGTCACACCGCGCCCCGCATTCAGCAAGCTTGGGATAAACCAGTTGCTGGCGCTTATGGACACTTCACCTCGCCCGAAAATCCTGAGAAGTCCTGCCCCAAAATGGCCGGGCGTTTGCCCAGAGCCGAGGAGTATGAGTTTTTGTCCTGGGGGAGGGGAGCGGCTGCGTCACCGTGTGCCATGGGTTCTGTGCGATGGCGCAGGGCCTGTTTACGGCGCCGGACTTTCGCAAGCACCCGCCGGTGCGCTCGGTGGAAGAAATTCGCTCTATCTGGTACCACCTTTGCTGGGTGCCTTCGCACGCGTACCTGGCGGGTGGTTTAGACCACGCTTTGCAGCTTCATGGCCACGCTCATGTCGCCGGCTACCGTGAGCTTGCCGCTCATGAAACCGGTCACGGCGTTGAGTTCGCCGTCCATCATGGCTTGCAGGTTTTCCAGGCTGACGGTAACCGTGCAATCGGTCTCACGGTCGGTGTTGGACACGCTGTTGGGGGTGGACGCGCCGTCTAGCACGATGACTCCGTCGCTGCCGCAATCGAACTTGAGGGTGGCGTCCAGGCCGCTGTCGTCGCCCATTTTGGCGCGGATGGACTGGGTGATGGATTCGAGGCTCATAGGGGTTTCCTTGGGTTGACCGGTGGAGGGGCTTTTATTGTAATTAGGGCAAGTGTGGGCCCATACAGTGCTGTCTCCCTGGTGTCGTTCCGGTAGGTGACCAGCGCCCAAAATGCCGTGAAGCGCCCACGCCAAACAATACCAACCGCACGGCTATCAGCCTCCGTGCTGCAAGGATCTGTGTTCATGCCCCCAGTCTCCCGCCCCACCGCCTTGCGCTCGCACATCAACCCCCGTTCCCCCGCTTTCGCCGCCAACACCTTGCGTATGCAGGGTTTGCTTGACGAGGTCAACCGCCTGCAGGCGCAGGTGGTTGCCGAGTCCGAGTCCAAGCGTGCCAAGTTTGAGCAGCGCAATCAGCTGCTGCCACGCGAGCGCCTGGCGCGCCTCTTGGACCGGGGCACGCCGTTTCTGGAACTCAGCCGCCTGGCGGGCCTGAAGATGCACGACGACGACGGCAAAAAGTCGGTGCTGGGCGGCGGCTCTATCGTTGGCATTGGCGTGGTGGCGGGCAAGCGCTGCCTGGTGTCGGTCAACGACAGCGCGGTCAAGGGCGGCACCGTGGCGCCTATGGGCCTGCGCAAAGCGCTGCGCGCCCAGCAAATTGCCCTGGAAAACAAGCTGCCCATGATCAACCTGGTGGAAAGCGGCGGCGCCAACTTGCTCTACCAGGCCGAGATTTTTGTCGAAGGCGGGCGCAGTTTTGCCAACCAAGCGCGCATGTCGGCCGCTGGGCTGCCGCAAATCTCGGTGGTGCATGGCTCGTCCACGGCGGGTGGGGCGTATTTGCCGGGCTTGTCGGACTATGTGATCTTGGTGCGTGGGCGCTCGAACATCTTTTTGGCTGGCCCGCCGCTGGTCAAGGCCGCCATGGGCGAAGACTGCACCGAAGACGAGTTGGGCGGGGCTGAGACCCACGCCAACGTAACCGGCCTGGGAGAATACCTGTGCGAGGACGACGCCCACGCCATCGCCATGGCGCGCGAGGTGCTGGACAAGCTGCGCTGGGACACGGTGGCTGCGCCAGCTGCGTGGGACGAACCGCTGTTTGACGAGCAAGAACTCCTGGGCATAGTCCCCGCCGACGAGCGCGAGCCC
>CAIPNE010000156.1 GCA_903866355.1 uncultured Gammaproteobacteria bacterium | reverse complement strand
CGGCGTCAACCAGCTCGTATTCCCAGCCCTTCTGTACCAGCAGGACGCAGGTTTGAAATCGCCGTGCAAACCAGCGTTTTTGTCCGGTATAGGAGGCCACCGAGGTCGGCTCGAAGCGGTTGACCAAGCGAAAACGGCAGGCATCGAAGGCGAATGCGCTATGCGCCCAAGGGTGTAGCCGCCACAGTGCCAGCGCCTGACGGCGGCTCGCTGCCTGGGACAAATGGCCGAAGGTGCTGGCCCAGCTTGCACGCAACCGTTCACGAACATTCGGCTCCCAACGGATCGCCCATCCACCGACTATGGGTGGGGCTTCAGCCCCGAACGCTGAGCCAATCGAGGGCAAGCCAGCTCCTACAGGGAATGGTGGAAATGGTTTTGCAGGCGCGGGTTTACCCGCGATACCATCGGCAACCGCAGCCAGCGGATGCACCAATTCAGCGGCAAATCCCGCCAGTCTGGCTTGGGCTTGGTGCAGTACGCGACGGCGCGGCAAGCGATAGGTGCGGCGCACTACATAACCGAGAAAATCAATGCCGCTTCCGACAGGCCTCGGTTCACTCAGCTCCTTGAACCTCAGAGCAAGCGTTTCGGCTAGAAAGGATTTGATGGCATCGCGCCAGACCAGCAATTGAGCCGGGACTTCGTGGACAAGGACAAAATCATCCACATAGCGCAGGTAATGCCGGCATTTAAGTTCGTGCTTGATGAACTGGTCGAGCCGGTCAAGATAGACATTGGCAAAAAACTGGCTGGTCAGGTTGCCGATGGGCAAGCCAATGCCGTCGGGGGCGTTCTTGAGGCGCTTGTGGGCGGGTAATTTGGCGAACGACCATGCCGGCCCTCGCTCAACGGCATGGGCGCCAGCGTCGTGGCCAAGAAGCGTGCGGCAAAGCCACAGGCAGAAGTTGATTTCGGCGTGACGCTGTTCGGCTACCGGGGCTAAAGCCCCTCCTACGAATTCCTCATCTTTTGTGGGAGGGACTTTAGCCGTGATTCGTTTCTCCGTTTGCCACACTTTTTCGGCACGATGCCGAATCAATCCGTAAAGAATCTCACGGTCAATGCTGTTGAAAAAATTGGCGATGTCCAGTTGCAGGTAGTGCGCCTTTACCTTGCCGTTGCGCGTGGCTTGCCGCACGAAGCCTTGCAGGCGGTCAACCGCCGCATGCGTGCCTTTGCCCTTGCGATTCGAGTAGCTGTCGTGAATGAATACCGGCTCGAACCAGGCTTCCAGGCGCGGCACCAGCCAGTGATGGACTACCCGGTCGCCAAAATCGGCGGCGTGGATTTCCCTCGCTTTGGGTTTGTTCACGATGAAGGAGAGGGTGCGGGAGGGGCGCCATGTCTGACCGTTCAAGGCGTCGCGGGTCTCGATCAGATGATCGAGGCACCGCGCTTCATACGCCATCGTATTGCGGGCCTGGCGCTTGCCGCGCCGGCATGCGATGTAAGCCGCATACAGGTCGCGGAAGCGAACCGGCCCGCCAGTACCACTATCCGCCACGAACCAGCCGCACGTAGTTGTTGTTCGTCTTATTGTCGGCGTTGGTATTGCCATTGTTGAAATTGACGTTCCACGCGTTAGTTGGATTCGGGACATACGACGAACCAGACCAGAAGTTCGACGCATTGACCCCCGTGCTTGTCGGGTGTTATGAGGTAATGCAAGCGCACCTATCGGGGCTAAAGCCCTGCTACGAGTACCCGGCCAAAAGTTCGGACAACCCTCATCCACTTCCCTCATGGCAGCCCACCCCACCCGCCGCCCATCCTTTCGGTAGGGCGGCGTGCATGCTTCTGCCCAACCCGGCGACCGGCTGCCAGGCCAATGGGTTGGG
>CAIPNE010000155.1 GCA_903866355.1 uncultured Gammaproteobacteria bacterium | reverse complement strand
GAACATCGCGCGGCCGTCGCGGCGGCGTTCGGCGCGCGTCTGATCGACCGCTATTCTTCTGAAGAAATGGGCTGGCTCGCCTTCCAATGTCCCCGGCACGCTCACTACCACGCGCTGTCCGGCACTGCGCATCTTGAAATCGTGGATGACGATAATCGGCCGGTGGCCGCAGGCGAGACTGGGCGCGTGTTGGTGACGGCGCTCCATCAATACGCCATGCCCATCATTCGCTACGACATTGGCGACCACGCGGTTGCGGGCAAGCCATGCGATTGCGGTATTCACTTGCCGGTGATTCAAGAAATTTTAGGCCGCGAGCGCAGTTTTATCCGGCTGCCCAACGGCACCACCCGCTTAGCCCGTCTCACTGGCGAGTATTGGCGCAGCATCGCCCCGGTGCGGGAGTACCGTCTGGTGCAGTACGCCGACGGTGAAATAGAGGCTTTTGTCACCACCGAGCGCACCCTGCTGGCAGCGGAAATCCACGCCCTCGAAAACATGCTCCTGAGCCGGCTGCACCCAGATCTTAAGGTGCGCATAACCCCGGTGGCGCACATTGAGTGGGAGGCACGCTGGAAACGTTTGGATGTGTTGCGGGTAGATCGGTTGCGCGGCGATGCGCTGTGATAACGCCGCAGCGCAAGACTCACCGTTACCGCGCGCAGGTCGCCACGCACCGGCGCGGTGAACCCTGGCGGGGCGCACGCGGACAAAAATACTCAACGCAACTTCTCACCCCAAACGCACATTTGAGTGGCGTTTGCGTGAGGCAGTATTGCGCGTAGTGCCCCACTAGACTCTCTCCCAACCATTGACCCGGATCGATACCTCAACGGCGTGCCCTACGCGCTGTTTGCTGAGCTGCGTAAAGCTGCACCGCGACACTGGAACCCAGAAAGTGACGGGGTGGGTTTTTGGTCCGTGTTGGGCTACGAAGACATCACCGCGATCTCCAAAGATCCCCAAACATTTTCGTCTGCTGACGCAAACGGCGGTCACCGCATTTTTAACGAAAACGAGCGTGGGGTTGGCGATTTGGGTTCGAGTGCTATTGGCGTGCTGTTTATTTCTACTGATCCGCCGCGGCACCGGGCCTATCGCTCCACCGTACTGCCGGGTTTAAAACTCACCCGGGTGCGCGCGATGACCGAGCGCCTCAAGGCCCGCATCGCCGGGCTACTCGACACTGTGGCGGAGATTAGCGGTGAATTCGATTTTATCGAACACCTTGCAGCCCCGTTCCCGTTGCTGACCTTGGCCGAACTGTTTGGCGTGCCAGCGAGCGATATCGACAAACTCTACGCTTGGTCTAACGCGCTCGTGGGCGAAGACGATCCCACGCTGCGCATTTCGCCCGCGCAAATGGCCGAGACCCTGGGCGACATGCTGGGCTACGCGAGCTATCTTTTTGACCTGCGCCGCGCCGCCCTACAGGACGACATTCTGAGTCTGTTGGCTAATGGTACGTTGGCGGGCGGACCCATCAGCCGGGCCAATTTTCTCGGCACTTTTATTCTGCTGCTGGTGGGTAGTAACGAGACGACGCGCAATGCCATTGCCCACGGCAGGGTGGCGTTCACGGAGAACCCCGATCAATGGCGCTTGCTCGGCGAGCAACCCGCGCTAATGCCGCTGGCGGTGCGGGAAATACTGCGCTGTTCAAGCCCAGTTTTTCATATGCGGCGCACCGCCATGCGGGATACGGAAATCAACGGTCAGCCCATCAAACAGGCCGCCAAGCTGGTGTTGTGGTATGCCGCGGGTAATCGTGACGAGGCGGTGTTTAGCGATCCGCAACGCTTCGACATCACCCGCAACCAGCGCCTGCATATGGCTTTCGGCACCGGTGAACATACCTGCGTGGGCAATCGCTTGGTCGAAGTACCAATTGCGCTGATGTTCGATGCGCTGCTAACGCGCCTGCCCACGCTGCGCATCACGGGCGCGGGGCGGCGGCTGCTCAGCAATTTTATCAATGGCTATTTGCAGCTGCCGGCGGCGCGTGCTTGAGGCGATTCGGTCGAGCTTATTGGTCCGCAGCGTAATTCGCTGGCAATACGGGAGCACCGTGATTTTCGAATTAAAGAAAATTACTGGGTGATTTAAGGGGGCCCGAATAGTTTGCTGAGTTTTAGATGCACGCTGTGTGCATCGGTCTCCGCGAGTTTTCCCAATTGACCGCGCACGAGGCGATGATCGAGCGTGAAGAGTTTGAAACGCACCTTGGAGGGAGCAGGCAATCCGGCAGCACCCACCTAACGGCAACTTAGCGCAGGCCGACCTGCCGGGCAGGCACGGCCAAGCATCCAAGCGGCAGCCGGGCAACGCCAATTTACTGGTGAGCAGGCCGCCGCGCCGCGTGCGTGTCCGCAGGCTGTCGTGATGCAGTCAACGCTCGGGGTCGGTATTTGCAATGCGCCGCCACGGTAGCGCTCGATGGCATTCGAGCAATACCGCAATGAGGCTGACATCTTGGGCGCAAGGCAGTGAGCGTTTATCCATTGGCGATGTCTGACTCGACCTTGGCCCGCCCTTAAGGATCTTTGCCCAGCATGGCCGGTGAAAAAATCCAGCCGCTACGCTGTTATATTGGCAACAACAGCTATGGCGAGGCAGCAGGATGGATGACCACAAGCCGAGCGCCGTCGAGCGGCCCGCGCCCCCAAAGCAGTCGGGTTCTCGCTTACGCGCCACACGCCGTGCGGCCCACTTCCGCTGGCCAGCGGCAGTGTTAGCGCTGCTCGTTGCGGCCCTTGGACTGTGCTTGGTCGTCCATTACCCGGTAGCACCTTGGGCCGCGAGCCT